>NZ_JAIQWX010000180.1 GCF_020164475.1 Pseudomonas sp. REP124
CTGTGCAACTTCTTGCGCACTTCTCTGAATCGCCAGAAAGGCGCAGTCTTCAGAGATGTATCCACAGGGTTATCCACAATTTTGTGCGCAACTTCTTGCGCATCATGGCGATGAGGCATCAGGGCGGAATCAGGCCAACAAATCCTGCAACGTCCCAAGGTGATCCGCCTCATCCACCGTCTTGTCCTGACGCCAGCGCAGCATCCTCGGAAAACGCACCGCGATCCCGCTCTTGTGTCGTTTGGACAGGGCAATCCCCTCGAACCCAAGCTCAAATACCAAGCTCGGTTTGACGCTAATCACCGGGCCGAATTTTTCCACGGTGGTTTTACGCACGATGTTGTCGACCTTGCGCATTTCTTCGTCGGTCAGCCCCGAGTAAGCCTTGGCGAACGGCACCAACGTGCGTTCGCTGGCGTCAGGCGGGCCGTCCCAGACGGCGAAGGTGTAGTCGCTGTACAGGCTGGCGCGGCGACCGTGGCCGCGCTGTGCATAAATCAGCACCGCATCGACGCTGAACGGGTCGACTTTCCATTTCCACCACACGCCCACGTCCTTGGTCCGGCCAACGCCATACATCGCCTCGCGGGCTTTCAACATCATGCCTTCGACCCCAAGCTGGCGAGACGCCTCCCGTTGCCGGGCGAGGTCGAACCAGTCCTGGCCGGTGAGCAGGGGCGAGGCGAGCAACGCCGGGTGATTGCTCTGGATGATGAGTTGCTCAAGTTGTTCACGGCGCCGGGCTTGTGGCTGATTGCGCCAGTCTTCGCCTCGCCACTCCAGCAGGTCATAAGCGAGCAGAACCACCGGCGCGTCATTGAGGATCTTCTTGCTCAGGGTCTTGCGGCCGATTCGCTGTTGCAGCAGGGCGAAGGGCTGCACGGCGGGCGTTGTCACCGATTGCGGGTCGAAGGCGTCTTCGGTGTGCGGTTGATCGGCTTTCCAGGCAACGATTTCTCCGTCGATCACCGTGCCGTCGGGCAGGCAATGCATCAGGCTTTCGAATTCAGGAAAGCGTTCGGTCACCAACTCTTCACCACGAGACCAGACCCACAAGCGTCCGTCGCGCTTGACCACCTGGGCGCGGATGCCGTCCCACTTCCACTCGACCTGCCAATCACTGGCAGGGCCGAGCAAGGTTTCAAACTGCTCGACCGGTTGCGACAGTGCATGTGCGAGGAAAAAAGGATAAGGCTGCCCACCACGCTGAGCATGCTCGTCGTCGGACTCGGCGGCAATCAGCTTCAGGTAACTCGCCGCGCCAGGACGGTTGGACAGATCGGTATAACCCACCAGACGCTGGGCTACGCGCTTGCTGTCCAGATGCGCCATGGCGGCGAGCGCGCGGGTCACCAGCAGTTTCGAGACGCCCACACGGAAACTGCCGGTGATCAGTTTGATGCAGAGCATCAGGCTGGCGCGGTCCAGTTGCGACCAGAATTCGGGCAGACGTTCGGCCAGCACTTCCGGAGATTCTCCGCGCAGGGGCAGGAGTTTTTCTTCGATCCATACCGCCAGCCCGTCGGTGGAGGTGTGGGGGACTTCCGGCAGCACCAGCGAGATGGTCTCCGCCAGATCGCCCACGGCTTGGTAACTCTCTTCGAACAGCCACAACGACAGCCCGGAATAGGCCATCGCCAGTTCCCGCAGCACTCGCACCGGGACCAATTGCCGGGGCCGTCCTCCGGACAGAAAGTACACCGCCCACGCGGCATCTTCCGGCGCGGCCTGGGCGAAGTAGCGCTGCATCGCCGCCAGTTTGGCGTTGCTCGAGGTGGTGGCGTCGAGCTCGGCGTACAACTCGGCGAAGGCTTTCATGAGCCGGCCTCGATGGATTCCTCTTCATCGTCACCGTATTCGGTGTTGAAACCCTGGGCGTCCAGGCCTTGTTCGCGCAGGTGGCGAACCAGCACGGCGACCGAGCCGTGGGTGACCATCACCCGTTCGGCGCCGGTCTGCTCGATGGCCCACAACAGGCCCGGCCAGTCCGCGTGATCGGAGAGCACGAAACCGCGATCCACACCGCGCCGACGGCGGGTGCCGCGTAAACGCATCCAGCCGCTGGCGAAGGCATCGCTGTAGTCGCCGAAGCGACGCATCCAGCTGCTGCCGCCGGCGGACGGCGGAGCGATGACCAGTGCCTTGCGCAGTTTCGGATCGGATTTTTCCAGGCTGCCGGCGTAGATCGTCGGCGGCAGATAGATGCCGCCATCGCGATACACCCGGTTCAGCGGCTCGACCGCGCCATGGGTGAGGATCGGCCCGAGGCTGGCGTCGATGCCATGGAGAATGCGCTGGGCCTTGCCGAAGGAATAGCAGAACAGCACGCTGGCCTTGTCTTCGGCGGCGTTGGCCTGCCACCACTGATTGATCTCGGCAAATATCTGGGCCTGAGGTTGCCAGCGGTAGATCGGCAGGCCGAAGGTCGACTCGGTGATGAAGGTGTCGCAGCGCACCGGCTCGAACGGCGCGCAGGTGCCGTCGGGTTCGATCTTGTAGTCGCCGGATGCGACCCACACTTCGCCACCGTACTCCAGGCGCACCTGAGCCGAGCCGAGCACATGGCCGGCGGGGTGAAAGCTCAGGGTGACGCCGTGATGCAGCACACGTTCGCCGTACGCCAGCGTTTGCAGGTCAATGTCCTGACCGAGGCGCGAACGCAGGATGCCTTCACCGGGTGCTGCCGCCAGATAATGCCGGTTTCCGGTGCGGGCATGGTCGCCATGGGCATGGGTGATGACCGCGCGCTCGACCGGACGCCACGGGTCGATGTAGAAATCGCCAGCGGGGCAATACAGGCCTTCGGGACGCGCGATGACAAGGTCCACGTTGATATCCGGGTGGAGGGACTTGTTAGGTGAGAGGCGGGCGCGGGGGGAGAAGTTCTATCGATTTTCGGGGGCAACGCAATTCCAATGTGGGAGCGGCGGTGCGACGATTCGACTTGCTCGCGAAAGCGGTGTGTCAGTCGACGTCAATGTTGACTGATCCACCGCCTTCGCGAGCAAGCCCGCTCCCACAGGGTTTCGGTTCTGCCTTTACTTGCCCGGTGTCAGTGTCAGGCGCTTGGTGCCGTACACGCGGTCAAAGTTCTGCGGCTGCATCGGCAAACTCATGTACTGCCCCTTCAGCCACGGGTCGATGCTGTTGAGATAATACGGGCTGGCCGGATTGCCGGACTGGCCGGTGGCAAGCTGCGCTGTCAGCGGCTCGGACTGGCCGAAGTCGACGATGAAGCGCATCGCCGGCACCAGCGTGGTGTTGAAGTCCTGGCCCCAGGCGAACGCGGCGGTGTTGAGGGTGGTGTGATCGCCACCGGCCGCCAGCGGTCCGCGCACCGTCTGGCCACTGCTGTTCTTCCATTCATAGCGATGCAGTTTGCCCCACTGCCAGGCGCTGTGACTGCCGCCCAACTGACTGTCGCCAGCGTTGATCGCCGCGGCCAGGCTACGGGCGAGGATCGCCGGTTTGTCTTCTTTCTGCGGGGTGCGCAGGTCATCCCAGAACGGACTGTCTTCGCGTCCCAGCAGGTGATCGGCCTGCGCGGCGTAGGACAACTTGCCGTTGGCGATGAAGGCTTTCCAGGCCGGGCTGCTTTCCGGACCCAGTTCGTCGAGGAAAATCTGCTTGGTGCTTTCCTGCAGGAACAGCTCGTAGATCGCGGCATCGGCGGAAGTCGGGCTTAGCTTGCCGTCAAACGCCATCAACCGGGTGAAGGCTTCGCGCGCCTTGTCGCGATCCGCCGCCGGCAAGGCGTCGATGGCCTGCTTGAGTGGCTGGGCCATGCCCGGTGCTTCGAACATCTTCTTCAGCTTGGCGGCGAAGGTGGTGGTCTGGTCGTACTGCATGGCGATCAGGCTGCGGGTGTCATGTTTGCCCGCACCCGCCAGTTGGGCCAGGCGCTCGCCGCGTTCCGGTGCCGACCAGGAATTGGACAGCTGCATGCCGTAGCCATGGGGAATGACCCGCTGGTTGGCGGTGCCGAGCCAGCCCTGGGCCGGGTCCTGATCGTAGGGGTGCAGCATCGGGTCGGCGTAACCGTCCCAGTCGTAGCGGCTTTCCCAACCCGGCGAAGGCAGCAGCCCTTCGCCTTCACGGCGGTTCGGGTAACGACCGGTGACCTGCCAGCCGATGTTGCTGGCATCGGCGAACACCAGGTTCAGGGCGATGGCGCGGATCTCGCGGCTGGCGTCCGACGCACGTTCGACGTTCTGCGCCCGGGACAGATCGAAGAACGCGTCCAGGGTTTTATCGTCGGTGAAATTCGGCGTCTGCAAGGCCAGGCCGAGGCCGCTGCCCTGGGCCAGGCCCTGGGCGCTGTTGAGCAACGGACCATGACCGGTTTCGTACACCGCTTCGCGAATCGGCCGCTGGCCTTTGACGAAATAGGTTTCGTTGCGCACGATCGCCGGCTGCCATTTGCCGTTGCTTTCATAGGCCAGGCCATTGCCCTGGCGGCGGATTTTTTCCAGGAACAGATCCTGGTTGTCGCCCATGACGCTGGTCGCGCTCCACGCCACCTTGCCGTTAAAGCCGCCAAGGATCATCGGCAAGCCGGCGATAGTCGCGCCGGAGGCCTGATACTTGGTGGTGCGGATCTGCACGTAGCTGTACAGCGACGGCACGCCCATCGGGCCATGACTGTCGCTGGCCAAAAGGCTCTTGCCGCTGCGGCTGCGTTGCGGGGCGATGGCCCAGTTGTTGGACGAAGTGGCGCCCAACATATTCAGCTCGGACAGCTGGCCGGTGGCTTTGCTGAGCTCGGCGAGTCCCGGCACTTGCCCGTTGAGCTTGATGCCTTGCAGTTTCTCGCTTTCGGCCAGCGGCAGTTTTTCGTCCGGGGCCGATGGCGTCAGCCATGCCAGTTTGTCGGTGGTGACCGTCTGCGCCAGCACCAGCGAGGCAATTTCTTCCGGCAGATTCGCTGACTGGCTGAAATTCAGCAGGCAGAAAATCAGCGCCGAGTCTTCCGGTTTCCAGTATTCAGGTTTGTAACCGCTGGCGGCGAGGTCAGCCGGCAGTTTGTCGCGGTAGCGGAACAGGTAGGCGTTGACCCCGCGGGCATAGACTTCGAAGAAGCGCTTGAGGCGCGGCGAAGAGGCCTTGTACAGCTCACCGGCGCTTTTCTTCAGGTTGACGGCGCGCATATAGCGGTCGGCATCGAGCAGGTCGGCACCCTGCATCTCGGCCAGGCGCCCCTGGGCCAGCAGGCGCAGGGTGACCATTTGCGTGATGCGATCGCTGGCGTGCACATAGCCGAGGGTGAACAGTGCGTCGTGGAAGCTGCTGCTTTCGATCAACGGCATGCCCATGGCATTGCGCCGTACCGAAACGTTCTGCGCCAGACCCTTGAGCGGCTGCACGCCGGAGACGGGTGGGAGAGTGTCCTGGGCATTGAAGCTCTGACAACCGGTCAGGCTCAAAACCCCCGCCACTGCTGCGGCAACGCCGAACCGGGGTAGAAATTGTGTAAGGGCTGGCGAGGCCATGGCAAAGCTCCTGCGGGGGTGGTAGCGCAATAAAGTCGCTACGTTAGTGAGCAGGCGATGGCGGCGCAAGCGGCGGGACGAGGTTATTTCAGGATTTATCGGATAATTGCATTGCAAGGTCGCGCACACCTTGCAGGTGCTGCCTCAGGCTGCGATCTTTTCGCCCCTCGATCAATATTTCCGGAGATGCACGGGCATGGAACTCAAGCCGAACGCCGCACTGATCATCATCGATCAACAAAAGGGCATCCTGCACCCCAGGCTCGGTCCACGAAACAATCCACAGGCCGAAGATCGCATGCTCGAACTGTTGAACCATTGGCGACGCAGCGCCCGACCGATCATTCACGTACAGCACTTGTCGTGCAGCGAAGATTCGGTGTTCTGGCCGCAGCAGTCGGGGGTGGAGTTTCAGGAGCGCTTCACGCCGCTAGCTGGCGAGCAACTGATTCAAAAGCAGGTGCCCGATGCGTTTTGCGCCACGGGACTGGAGACGTATTTGCGCGAGGCGGGGATCGGGCAATTGATCATCGTGGGTGTGGCGACCCACAACTCGGTGGAATCCACGGCGCGTACGGCGGGCAATCTGGGTTTCGAGACCTGGGTGGCTGAGGATGCGTGCTTCACCTTCGACAAGGCCGATTTTTTCGGCAATGCCCGTTCGGCGCAGGAGGTGCACGGGATGTCGCTGGGGAATCTGCATGGGGAGTACGCGACGGTGGTCAGCACCGCCTTCATCCTGGCGGATGCCTGAAGTCCCGACTTGTAGGAGCGTGGCTTGCCCGCGAAGGCGGTGGGGCAGCTAGCATCAAGGTGTCAGGTAAATCCATTCGCGGGCAAGCCACGCTCCCACAGGGTTTGTGTTGTTCTCGAAACCTGTGGGAGTGAGCCTGCTCGCGATAGCAGTCGATCAGGCGAAAAACATCAAGCGCCGTGGCACTTCTTGAATTTCTTGCCGTTGCCGCATGGGCAAGGGTCGTTGCGGCCGACGTCTTTCAGGGCGTTGCGGACCGGCTCCTGAGGAGCATGGTTGCAGTGCGGGCCGTGGACATGGCCATGGTCGTGATCATGTTCATGGTGGTCATGATCGTGGTTGCAGTCTGGGCCATGGACATGGGGTTGCTGGGTCATCGGGGTCACTCCGGAATTAGATCGGCGGGGATTATCACGCCATTACGCGCCAGGTGCACGTAATGAGCGATGAATAAACCGGTTTCCATCTCGCCTTCCAGACGATAGGGGACGCCCTGCCTGGATTCCTTAAGTTGTTTGACCAGATCCTTGAGCTTGGGCCAGAGGTTGGTGCGGATCGGCACTTTGTAGAAGCGACTGCTCTTGGGGTTAACGGTGACCCAGTGCTCATGCTCGCCATCGGCCAGCAGGATGCCCCCCAGATGAACGCGATATTCCATGCCGCGTACGGTCAGTTCGCTGTCGTTGCGGTTGTCGATGCGAAAGTGCAGCACGAAGCGCTGTTCCATCAGCTTGGCCCGCACCACCTCAACCTTGACCAGATGCACCTCGGGGTCCGGTTCATCGGTGCTGAACCAGGACGCGCAGCCACCGAGCCCCAGACAAAGAGCCAGCGTGAGCAGACCGTGTGCGAGTCGTCGGGTGATCATGGTGCGATTCTCCCTTTGTAGCAGCTGGCGAAGCCTGCGTTCGGCTGCGCAGCAGCCGCCAATCCTGCGACCTCGTTTTACCTCAGACACCATGCCATCGGGATTTACGCCTGCTGCACAGGCGGACGCAGCCTTCGGCAGCTGCTACAAAAAAGCGCTCACCTCAACTGCCGAAATACCCCGAACAGCACTTCTTGAATTTCTGTCCGCTGGCGCAAGGACAGGCGTCGTTGCGGCCGATGTCCAGGGGCACGGTCGGGTCGATGAAATACCAGCGTCCGGCGTTCTGCACGAAAGAGGAGCGCTCGCGATGGCTGTGCTCGCCGCTGCCGTCGTGCCAGCGCGCGGTGAAAGTGACGAAGGCGTGTTCCGGCTGGCCGCCGAGCACTTCCGAGCTTTCCACTTCCAACCCCAGCCAGGTGCTCTGGGCACTCCAGTCGCTGATCGATTGCCGATCCAGACCCGACTGCTGGGCGGGCAGAGTGGTCGCCACCAGATAATCGATCAGGCCCAGCACATAAGCGCTGTAGCGCGAACGCATCAGCGCTTCGGCGCAGGGTGCCGGGTGGCCGGCATGGTAATGGCCGCAGCAGGCATCGAGCAGGGTGCCGCTGCCGCAGGGGCAAATGGATGTACTCATTGCGTTACCACCAATATTTCCCGAAGTTTTCCGGATTGGCCCAGAAACGCGAGTTGAGCCAGTCGGGGACTTGTTTGTATTCAAGCAGATCGTAGGTGAACAGGGTCAACACCTGGTCATCGCGTTGAAAGCGCTCGCTGGCTTGCAGTGCCAGGGAGAAAAAATCCGTTTCCTGCCAGCCGCTGGCCGCCAGGTCAGCCAGTACCGCGATGCGGCTGGCGTTGAGGTTGCGGATGCCGCCCAGCAGGTTCAGACCCTCGCGCTTGGGCAAGTGCTCAAGGCAATCGACCACCAGCGCCAGATCGAAACGCCGCGCCGCCAGTTCATCCGGCAATGGTCCAGGTGCCGCGTGCGCCACGCAGGTGTCCGGGTGCGCGAGCTTGAACGCCTCGAGTGCCGGGAACTCGCTGGCGCCGATCAGCAACAGTCGCGAAGGCGCGTAACGATCCAGCAGAGCGGCGAGTGCCTGCTGGGGTGTGCGCGAAGAAATACCTGCATTCATTGGAGACCCTCACTCAGATCTGCCAAGACTAGCCTGCCCGCAAGTTCGAGCCTAGAGCGGGTTCGGGGGAAAAGTGACGATCTCCCGTGAATACGGGACAAATCTGCAATGGCCTATTGCTGGCGGAGTTTTAAACTCCGGTCTTTACTCCCTGAATCGGTTCTAAGCCGATCATTCAGGAGAAAACTAGATGAGCATAGTTCGGACAGCGTTACCCCTGGTTCTGCTAACCAGTGTTTTGACTGGTTGTGCAGGTTTGCAGAAGACCGACTGGCCGACCTGTGCGGCGGTCGGAGGTGTCGTGGGTGCGGGACTCGGTGCCACCGAGAGTTCGTCATGGGCAGGCTGGGGTGCGCTGGTTGTCGGTGGTACGGCAGCGGCCTATTGCTGGGTTCATGGCGATGGCGACGAAGACGGCGACGGCGTACCGGACAGCCGCGACAAGTGCCCTGGCACGCCTCGAGGCGTGAAGGTCGATGCCGATGGCTGCCCACCACCAGCTCCGGCTCCAGTGGTTGAAGAGGTCGTGGTGGTCAAGGAAGAAGTCATCGTCATCCGCGATGTTCACTTCCAGTTCGACAAGGCGACCCTCACAGCGTCCGACAAACAAGTGCTGGACAAGATTGCCACTCGCTTGAAAGGCGAGGCGCCTAATGCTCAGTTGACCGTTACCGGCCATACCGACAGCGTGGGCAGCGATTCCTACAACCAGAAACTGTCGGATAAACGCGCTCACTCGGTGGTTGAGTACCTGATCCAGGAAGGCGTGCCACGCAGCAACTTTGTGTCTGTTTCCGGTGCCGGTGAAAGCCAGCCGGTTGCCGACAACAAAACCGCCGACGGCCGTGCGCAAAACCGTCGCACGGAAATCAAAATCCAACGCTAGGTCCCTCGCATCCGCGGCTTGTGCAGTCGCGGATGCGGGTCTTTACTCCTGTGTAACCGGCATCGGCCGGTGACACAGGAGCTTTCAAAAATGAGCAATCTCACACGGACCGTCTTGCCGGTTCTGCTGCTCGGCAGCCTGTTGACCGGTTGCGCTACTCACAGTGATGGCACTGCCCCCCTCAATCAGCGTACCTGGCCGATCTGCAGCGTCATTGGCGGACTGGTCGGCGGAGGCCTGGGCGCCATCGAAAGTGGCGGTTGGGCGGCCGGCGGAGCGGCGCTCGGCATTTTGACCGGTGGCTTGATCTGTTATGCCCAGGATGGCGATGAAGACGGCGATGGCGTTTTCGACCGACGCGATCGCTGCCCTGACACTCCGGCCAATACCCCTGTAGATCATCGCGGTTGCCCGCTGCCGCAATACCCGGCCAGCGTGAAACCGGCTGAGCCTGTGCAGGCCGAGGTCATCACCCTGAGCGATGCGGGCGATGTGCTGTTTGCCTTCAACCAGTCCGACCTGACCCCGACCGCGCAAAGCCAGCTCGACTCGATCATGGGCAAGCTGGAGGATGACAGTGTGGTCAGCATCAAGGTGGTCGGGCATACCGACAGCGTCGGCTCGGATGCCTACAACCAGGGTCTGTCTGAGCGGCGTGCCAGCAGCGTGGCGCATTATCTGCTGACACAGGGCGTGGCGCCGGCCAAGCTTACCAGCGAAGGCAAGGGCGAAAGCCAGCCGGTGGCGGACAACGACACCGAGGAAGGCCGCGCGAAAAACCGTCGCGTGGAGTTGCACATCAATCGATAGAGAGCGCCGGGCTAGAGCCGTCGAGCGCGGATTCGCCGCGTTTCGACGGCCATTCGGCGATCTTCATCAAGTTTTTTCGCTTGCCCTCTGGCTAATCCCGCGTGGATGCCGTTACTGTGCCCCAAACAATAATTCTTATCGGGGGCGCGTATGAAGGTGCTATGGGGGCTGGGGAAGCTGCTGACTCTGCTGTTCTGGCTGGTAGTGCTTGCCAATCTGCTCATACCGTTCGTTTATCCGTTGCACCAGTTGGTCAACCTGGCCGGCGCCGTGCTGGCGGTCCTGCATCTGCTCGAGGCACTGTTGTGCTTTCGCAGTCTCAGAGGACGCGAGCATCCCTGGCGTGATCGTCTGAAGATTGTCATTTTCGGCGTTTTCCACCTGCTAACCATTCCTGCCCCCACCGCATCTAAGGCTTCCCATGCGTAAACTCTGTCTGCTCGCTGCACTCATCAGCCCATTGGCCTGCGCCCAGGTGGTCAGCGTCGAAACCAACTCGCTGATGCGTCTGCCCAACACCGCAAGCACCTTGCAGTTGGAACGCCTGGAAGTGGCCGACTACGGCACCTTGCTGATCCCTTCGAACGTGACCGAACTCACCGTGGGTGAACTGCATCTGGGGCGTGAAGCGCGGATCGCGATCGTGCCCGGCGAACAGGCGTTCGAGCTGAAGGTCAGCCGTGCCGATTTGTCCGAAGGCAGCCAGATCACTGCCCGTGGCGCGCCAGGCACTTACCAGAAAGCGGCCCGTTCCGGGCGCAACCTGAATTTGCAGATCAAGGCTTTGAACGCGCCGCTGTTGCAGGTGGATGCCCGCGGTGGGGCAGGGGCGCCGGGGTTCTTCGGGCTGGACGGGGCCAATGGTGAGGCACCGGGTTGTGCGTGGGGCCAGGCCGGTCGCGGTGCTGATGGCAGCAACGGCAGCGATGGCCAGCCAGGAGCGCCGGGAGCGCTGGTGAAACTGGCGGTGCCGCACGATTACCCGGCGGAACAGATCAAGGTGCAAGTGGCCGGCGGTGCCGGTGGCCTGGCCGGACCTGGCGGCAAGCCGGGCGCGGGTGGCAAGGCCAAGGGCTGCGTTGTTTACAAGGCTGATGGCGGCAAAAGTGGCAAGCCTGGGGCTGATGGACAGCCAGGGGCTGCGGGTGCGGCGGGTTCGGTGACGGTACAGCGGTTGTAATTCGACCCTATCGCGAGC
>NZ_JAIQWX010000181.1 GCF_020164475.1 Pseudomonas sp. REP124
GCTGTATCTGTGGGAGCGAGCCTGCTCGCGATGTGGCAATGACTGACGATGCAGAAAGCCGGGCTTAGCGCCCCTTCTTCCAGAGATACGCCCCCACCACAATCCCCAGCCCGCACAGCACCGCCACGTAATACGCAGGCCCCATCGCGCTTTCCTTGAGCAGCAGGCTGACGACCATAGGTGTCAGGCCACCGAAGATCGCGTAGGCGACGTTGTAGGAGAACGACAGGCCGCTGAAGCGCACCACTGGCGGGAAGGCCTTGACCATCACGTATGGCACCGCACCGATGGTGCCGACCAGCAGGCCGGTCAGGGCGTACATCGGGAACAGCCAGTCGGGATGTTCGGCCAGGCTGTGGTAGAAGGTCCAGGAGCTGGCCAGCAACGCGGCGCAGCCGAACACGAAGACTCTGCCCGCACCGAAGCGATCCGCCAGGGCGCCTGAGATCACGCAGCCAAAGCTCAACATCACAATGGCTACGCTATTGGCTTGCAGGGAAATGGTAGGCGCGAACTTGTAGACCGTCTGCAACACGGTCGGGGTCATCAGGATCAGGACCACGATGGCGGCCGACAGTAGCCAGGTCAGCAGCATCGAAATGGCGATGGCGCCGCGATGGTCACGCAGCACCGCGCGCAGGGGCACTTCTTCGGCCAGAGCCTTGCGCTGTTGCATCTCGGCGAACACCGGGGTTTCGTGCAACCAGCGGCGCAGGTACACCGAGAACAGGCCGAATACGCCGCCCAGCAGGAACGGGATCCGCCAGGCGTAATCGGACACTTCCACCGGGGTGTAGATGCTGTTGATCGCCGTGGCGACCAGCGAGCCGAGCAGGATGCCCGCCGTCAGGCCGCTAGTGAGGGTGCCGCAAGCGTAGCCGATATGGCGCTGCGGTACGTGTTCGGAAACGAAGACCCAGGCGCCCGGCACTTCACCGCCAATCGCCGCGCCCTGGATCACTCGCATCAGCAGCAACAGGATCGGCGCCCACATGCCGATCTGCGCGTAGGTCGGCAGCAAGCCCATGATCAGGGTCGGTACCGCCATCATGAAAATGCTCAGGGTGAACATTTTCTTGCGTCCCAGCAGGTCGCCGAAGTGCGCCATTACGATGCCGCCCAGCGGCCGCGCCAGGTAGCCGGCGGCGAAAATGCCGAAGGTCTGCATCATACGCAGCCAATCCGGCATGTCCGCCGGGAAGAACAACTTGCCCACCACGGTCGCGAAGAACACGAAGATGATGAAATCGTAGAACTCCAGCGCACCACCAAGGGCGGACAGCGAGAGCGTCTTGTAATCATTGCGGGTCAGAGGACGTGCGGAGGGAGCAGGCTGCGCAATACTTGAGGGCGCTGGGGTCATGGCAAAGGCTTCTCTTATGGTCAGTTCTGCCGCCCCGACAACGCAGGCAAGGTCTCGGGCGGGTCCGGCACGATAGCAAATTGTTCGAAAAAGCACATAGAGGCGCGTATTTGACGGTCAAAATGAGAACCGGATGGTCGTATCGGAGTCTATCGACCGATATACTCGCAACACTGTGCAATAGCTTTTCAGGGTTGCTGTGCGAAAACGCCTGTCAGGTTCATAGGCGATTTCGCAGAGTTTCCCTTTAGGCGCCTTTATGGAAAACGTGACGAACGTAGTATGTTCGGTGCTGAATCGTTTTTCCGAAGACGGCTATTCACTGAAAGACCAACGAAGAGTCACGGGTCAGAGGCACCCCCGGAATGATAGAGCTCGAACAAGAAGATCCGATCCCGCAAGGCGACCTGGCCTTGCAAATCACCGCGCTTCCCCGCGAAACCAACGGCTTTGGCGATATTTTCGGTGGCTGGCTGGTGGCGCAGATGGATTTGGCCGGCACCGCGATGGCCAGCAAGGTCGCCGGTGGCCGCGTCGCCACGGTGGCGATCGACCGCATGGCGTTTCTGGTGCCGGTGGCGGTGGGCGCTCAGCTCTCCTTCTATACCCAGGCGCTGGAAATCGGCCGCAGCTCGATCAAGATGATGGTCGAGGTCTGGAGCGACGATCCGCTGTCCAGCGAATGGCGCAAGGTGACCGAGGCGGTCTTCGTGTTCGTTGCCATCGACGGTAGCGGCCGCACTCGCTCGGTTCCGCCAAGAGCTCGCTGAGCATCAAGGCATCGCGTTAAACAGCCCCGCTAAACCCGGCGACCGTTTTGCGGTCCATTGCAGTCCTGTTACTGATCGAGAGCTGTCCCATGAGCACGCCCAACGTTGAAGCCGTAAAACTGGATGAACTGAACTGCTGGCGCATTCGCCACGGTCAGGCCGAATTACTGGTGGCCCAGCAAGGCGCGCACATCCTCAGCTATCAGGTCGCCGGTCAGCCGCCAGTGATCTGGCTCAACGACGAGGCCGTGTTCAAGACCGGCAAAAGCATCCGTGCCGGTGTGCCGGTGTGCTGGCCGTGGTTTGGCAACTTCGAGCGCAATCCGCAGAGCGTGAAAGCGATGCGCGTCAGCCAGGAACCGGCACCGGCCCATGGTCTGGTGCGGGCGATGGACTGGGAGTTGGGTGGCATCGAGGCCGAGGGCGAAAGCCTGAAAGTCGAGTTCCTCCTGCCTTATCCCGAAGGCGGCCTGCCGGGCTGGCCGCATCAGGTCGACTTGAAGTTGAGCATCCGCCTGGATTCGCAACTGCACATCAGCCTGACCAGCCATAACCAGGGCGCCGAGACGGTGACCATCAGCCAGGCGCTGCACAGCTATTTCGCCGTCAGCGATGTACGCAACGTGCATGTCGAGGGCGTGAGCGGCCTGAGCTACATCGAAACGCTGGAAGACTGGAAAACCAAGCCGCAAACCGGCGACCTGGAGTTCACCGGCGAAACCGACCGCATCTACCTCAATGCTCCGGCGAAGCTGAGCATTGTCGACCCGGCGTGGGAACGTCGTATCGAGCTGACCAGCAGTGGGTCGCGCACGGCGGTGATCTGGAACCCTTGGGTTGATCGTGCTGCGGCGTTGAGTGACATGGCCGATGACGGTTGGCAGCGCATGCTGTGCATCGAGACGGCGAATGTGATGGATGATGTGGTGGCGCTGAAGCCGGGTGCCAGCCATACCCTGGGTGTGAGCATTGGCAGCAAGCCTCTGTAACGCAACAAAACCAAATGTGGGAGCGGGCTTGCTCGCGAAGAGGGAGTGTCAGTCGACATCAATGTGACTGACATACCGCATTCGCGAGCAAGCCCGCTCCCACATTTTTGATTTGTGTATGGCTTGGATGACGCGTTAGAGATCCGACTCTTTCACCACCCGCACCTTCGCCGCATCCAGCGCATACGCCGCGTCTGCCAGATCATTGCTGACCTTCTCGACCTTCAGCGTGCCGGTGACCCACAGCGGCGTGTAGATATCGTTCAGCTTCAAACCCTTGGGATAACGCACCAGCACCAACTGGTTGGGCGGCGGTGGCGGGACGTGGATGCAGGCGCCCGGATACGGCACGAGGAAGAACAGCGTGCTGTGGCCCTTGGCGTCGGTTTCCAGCGGCACGGGATAACCGCCCAGACGAATGTTCTTGTCGTTCATCGAGGCAACGGTCTTGGTCGAATACATCACCGCCGGCAGGCCTTTGCTCTGCTTCATGCCACCCTTTTCGGTAAAGGTGCCATTGGCTTCGGGGGAGTTGTGATCGATCTCGGGCATGGCCTCGAGGGCTTTCTGATCCGACTTGGGCATCAGTTCCAGCCAGTCGGTTTCCGGCAGTTCGCCGGCGTGGGCCAGACCGCTACCCACCAAGAGAAGAGACAACAGAAGACGGCGCATGAAGGTGCTCGGTAAAGGAAAGGTCGTGAAACGCCGAGCATTCTAGTCCTCTCGGACTGCGCAGCCGAGAGGACTTTGTCGCTTGAATCAGTTCTTTTTGATCAGGCCGTAGATCACCAGCAGGATGATCGCGCCGACCAGCGCACCGATGAAGCCGGCTGCCTGGCCCGCCTGGTAAATGCCCAGGGCCTGGCCGCCGTAGGTGGCCGCCAGCGAACCGCCGATACCGAGCAGAATGGTCATGATCCAGCCCATGCTGTCATCGCCCGGTTTCAGGAACCGCGCCAGCAGGCCGACGATCAGGCCGATAAAGATGGTTCCGATAATTCCCATGGCATTTCCCTCTGAATTGGAAGATATGCCAAAGCCTAGTCAGACTTTGGCATCCTGCCATGAGAGAACGGCGGTCCCTGAATGGTTCCGCCGCTGCCACATGAAACTGCTGCTACTCGGCGATGAGCGCTTCGACCTTGAGGATCTGCGCAGCCAGTGTCTCGCGGTCTGCGCAACGCAGGTTGGCGTGACCGACCTTGCGGCCGACCTTGAACGCTTTTCCGTAGTGATGCAGATGGCAATCGGCGATGGCCAGGACTTTTTCGGTCTCGGGCACTTTGCCGATGAAGTTGAGCATCGCGCTCTCACCGACCTTGGCGGTCGACCCCAGCGGCAGGCCGGCTACCGCCCGCAGGTGGTTTTCGAACTGGCTGCACTCGGCGCCTTCGGTGGTCCAGTGTCCGGAGTTGTGGACGCGCGGAGCGATTTCGTTGGCCTTGAGGCCACCGTCGACTTCAAAGAACTCGAACGCCATCACCCCGACGTAGTCCAGCTGCTTGAGCACACGGCTGGAATAATCTTCGGCCAGGGCCTGCAGCGGGTGATCGGTGCTGGCCACGGACAGCTTGAGGATGCCGCTGTCGTGGGTGTTGTGGACCAGCGGGTAGAACTTCGTTTCGCCATCGCGAGCGCGCACGGCGATCAGCGAGACTTCACCGGTGAACGGCACGAAGCCTTCAAGCAGACAGGCTACGCTGCCCAACTCGGCGAAGGTGCCGACCACATCTTGAGGGGTGCGCAGGACTTTCTGGCCCTTGCCGTCGTATCCCAGGGTACGGGTTTTCAGCACGGCCGGTAGACCGATGGTAGCCACGGCGGCGTCCAGGTCAGCCTGGGACTGAATGTCGGCGAACGCCGGGGTAGGAATCCCCAGGTCCTTGAACATGCTCTTCTCGAACCAGCGATCGCGGGCGATCCGCAGGGCTTCGGCGCTCGGGTAGACCGGCACGAATTGCGAGAGGAAGGCCACGGTTTCCGCCGGCACGCTTTCGAACTCGAAAGTCACCAGATCGACTTCATCGGCCAGCTGACGCAGGTGGTCCTGATCACCGTAATCGGCGCGCAGGTGTTCGCCCAATGCAGCAGCACAGGCGTCCGGCGCCGGGTCCAGGAAAGCGAAGTTCATGCCCAGCGGAGTGCCCGCCAGCGCCAACATGCGACCCAACTGGCCGCCACCGATTACACCGATCTTCATCGTCAACAACCTCAGGCGATGCGTGGGTCTGGATTTTCCAGGACGCTGTCAGTCTGCTCAGCGCGGAAGGTTTTCAGCACGTCGTGGAACTGCGGGTGCTTGGCGCCCAGGATGCTCGCCGACAGCAGCGCTGCGTTGATCGCACCGGCTTTACCGATAGCCAGGGTGGCAACCGGAATACCGGCCGGCATCTGCACGATGGAGAGCAGCGAATCGACGCCCGAGAGCATTGCCGACTGAACCGGTACGCCCAGCACCGGCAGGTGGGTCTTGGCCGCGCACATGCCAGGCAGGTGAGCCGCGCCACCGGCACCGGCGATGATCACCTCGATGCCACGGGCTTCGGCTTCTTCAGCGTACTGGAACAGCAGGTCCGGGGTACGGTGGGCAGAAACCACTTTCACCTCGTAAGGGATGCCGAGCTTTTCCAGCATATCGGCGGTGTGGCTAAGGGTGGACCAATCGGACTTGGAGCCCATGATCACGCCAACCAGTGCACTCATCGTCGAGCCTCTTCTCTCTGGGCGCCCGCAGGCGCGTCAAAAACAACAAGCCACGCATTATGCGTGGCTTGAATTGTACGAAAAATGGCCGATCGAGCCGGCCGAAGGCCGCGCAGTATACCGCAATACGGCAGATAAACAGCCCCTGTTTCGACCATCTGTCATACGGCGCAAAGTGCCGGTTTTATTGACTTGTAAGTCAGTCAACACAACACAAATCCATTGTGGGAGCGGGCTTGCTCGCGAATGCGGTGGGTAAGTCGACATTGATGTTGCCTGACACACCGCATTCGCGAGCAAGCCCGCTCCCACATTTGCCTTTCTTTGGGCTCAAGTACCCTGCGCAGCCCCACCCTCAAGCTTGCGCCACAACAACCGCACGTTGGCCTTGCGCACCAGCGCACACCGGTACAGTCGAATCTCCAGCGGCACATGCCACTGCGGCCCGCCGCACACCACCAGCTCACCGCGAGCCAATTCCGCGCGCACGCTCAGCTGCGGCACCCAGGCGATGCCCAGACCTTCCAGCGCCATGCTTTTAAGGCTGTCAGCCATGGCAGTCTCATAAACAGTGGTAAAGCGCAGCGCCCGCTGGCGCAGCAGCATGTTCACCGAGCGCCCGAGGAACGCGCCGGCACTGTAGGCCAGCAGCGGCACGCTGCCCTCGCCTTCCAGATCGAACAGCGGCTTGCCATCAGCATCCGCCGCACACACCGGCAGCATTTCGGTGTGGCCAAGGTGCAAGGACGGGAAGATCTCCGGGTCCATCTGCATCGCCGCATCCGGATCGTAGAACGCCAGCATCAAGTCGCAGCCACCCTCACGCAGGGCATGCACAGCGTCGCCGACGTTGGTCGCCACCAGCCGCGTGGCGATGTTCAGGCCTTCATTGCGCAGTTGCGCGATCCAGCGCGGAAAGAAGCCCAGCGCCAGCGAGTGGGCCGCGGCGACCTGCATCACCTCGCCCTGCCCGCCTTCCAGATGATGAAGATGACGCAACACTTCACCGAGCTGTTCGACCACGGTGCGCGCGGTGACCAGGAACAACTGCCCGGCCGCCGTCAGCTCCACCGGCGTGCGCGAGCGGTTGACCAGCGTCAGCCCCAGCGCGGCCTCCAGGCTGCGGATCCGCCGGCTGAACGCAGGCTGCGTCACGAAGCGCCGTTCCGCCGCCTGGGAGAAGCTGCGGGTGGCGGCCAGGGCACTGAAGTCCTCCAGCCATTTACTTTCCAGATTCATCACGTCCTCCCGGACACGCACCAAAACAGGTCACACGCTCGCCGCCAACACGGCGTCACACCGGCATTATGCCGAATATGCATAGGGCAGTGTTTAACAGCATTGGCCCTAAATTCTCCACAAGCCTAGCATTTGCAGTGTTCCGGCACAGACCGGGTCCATATCGAGATGATTTCTATCATGTCCTCCGCTGCATCTTTCCGCACAGAAAAAGACCTGCTTGGCAAACTCGAAGTACCTGCTCAAGCGTATTACGGCATCCAGACCCTGCGAGCGGTGAACAACTTCCGTCTCTCCGGCGTGCCGATCTCCCACTACCCGAAACTGGTAGTCGGCCTGGCGATGGTCAAACAGGCCGCCGCTGACGCCAACCGCGAACTGGGTCATCTGAGCGAAGTCAAGCACGCAGCCATCAGCGAGGCCTGTGCCCGTCTGATCCGCGGCGATTTCCACGAAGAGTTCGTGGTGGACATGATTCAAGGCGGCGCTGGCACTTCGACCAACATGAATGCCAACGAAGTGATCGCCAACATCGCACTGGAGACCATGGGTCACCAGAAAGGCGAATACCAGTACCTGCACCCGAACAACGACGTGAACATGGCGCAGTCGACCAACGACGCCTACCCGACGGCGATCCGTCTGGGCCTGCTGCTGGGTCACGACACCCTGCTGGCCAGCCTCGACAGCCTGATCCAGTCGTTCGCGGCCAAGGGTGAAGAGTTCGCCCACGTCCTGAAGATGGGCCGTACCCAACTGCAAGACGCCGTGCCGATGACCCTCGGCCAGGAATTCCGCGCTTTCGCCACCACCCTGGGCGAAGACCTGGCACGCCTGAAAACCCTGGCGCCAGAACTGCTGACCGAAGTGAACCTGGGCGGCACCGCGATCGGTACCGGCATCAACGCCGACCCGCGCTACCAGCACCTGGCCGTTCAGCGCCTGGCCACCATCAGCGGTCACCCGCTGGTACCGGCAGCCGACCTGATCGAAGCCACGTCCGACATGGGCGCCTTCGTCCTGTTCTCCGGCATGCTCAAGCGTACCGCGGTCAAGCTGTCGAAGATCTGCAACGACCTGCGCCTGCTGTCCAGCGGCCCGCGCACCGGCATCAACGAGATCAACCTGCCAGCGCGTCAGCCAGGCAGCTCGATCATGCCAGGCAAGGTCAACCCGGTTATTCCGGAAGCCGTTAACCAGGTAGCGTTCCAGGTCATCGGTAACGACCTGGCCCTGACCATGGCAGCCGAAGGCGGCCAACTGCAGCTGAACGTGATGGAGCCGCTGATCGCCTTCAAGATCCTCGACTCGATCCGCCTGCTGCAACGCGCCATGGACATGCTGCGCGAGCACTGCATCACCGGTATCACCGCCAACGAGGAACGTTGCCGTGAACTGGTCGAGCACTCGATCGGCCTGGTCACCGCGCTGAACCCGTACATCGGCTACGAAAACGCCACCCGCATCGCCCGCATCGCTCTGGAAAGCGGCCGCGGCGTGCTGGAACTGGTGCGCGAAGAAGGCCTGCTCGACGACGCCATGCTCGCCGACATCCTGCGCCCGGAAAACATGATCGCTCCGCGTCTGGTTCCGCTTAAAGCCTGATCCGACGCAACACTTGCAGCACCGCTCACCAGGTCGAGGGACTAGACACCTCTCACCTTTTGAGGGCCTGGAGATCACTCTCCAGGCCCTTTTTTTTGCGCGTTTTTTGCCAATCGGTCAGTTAAAGTGCGCCCATTGTGGGCGCGAGCCTGCTCGCGATGACGGTGGCACATTCGAATCCGGGGTCACTGACGGATCGCTATCGCGAGCAGCTCGCTCCCACACATCATCTCTAGCGGAGGCCTCAAAATGATTGCCAATAACTACCCTGCCGCCCAACACATCATGGTGCTCTACACCGGCGGCACGATCGGCATGCAAGCCAGCGCCAACGGCCTGGCTCCGGCGTCCGGCTTCGAAGCGCGGATGCGCGAATACCTCACCAGCCAACCCGAACTGGTGGTGCCGCAGTGGCGCTTTCGCGAGATGTCGCCGCTGATCGACAGCGCCAACATGACCCCGACCTACTGGCAGCAACTGCGCGAAGCGGTGGTTGATGCGGTCGACGCGCAAGGTTGCGACAGCGTGCTGATCCTGCACGGCACCGACACCCTGGCCTACAGCGCTGCGGCCATGAGCTTCCAGCTGCTCGGCCTGCAGGCCCGCGTGTGCTTCACCGGCTCGATGCTGCCGGCCGGCGTCGCCGACAGCGATGCCTGGGAAAACCTTGGCGGCGCGCTGGTCGCCCTGGGGCAGGGCCTGGCGCCGGGTGTGCACCTGTACTTCCACGGCGAAGTGCTGGACCCGACCCGCTGCGCCAAGGTCCGCAGTTTCGGCCGCCACCCGTTCAAGCGCCTGGAGCGTCAAGGTGGCGGGATCAAGGCCACTTCGCTGCCGGCTGCGCTTGGTTACAACCAGACCAGGCAACTGGCGAACGTCGCGGTGCTACCGCTGTTTCCCGGCATCCGCGCCGAAATCGTCGACGGACTGATCGATAGCGGCATTCAGGGCCTGGTGCTGGAGTGCTACGGCAGCGGTACCGGCCCGAGCGACAACCCGGCGTTCCTCGCAAGCCTCGAGCGGGCGCGGGACAAGGACGTGGTGGTGGTGGCGGTGACGCAGTGCCATGAAGGTGGTGTGGAGCTGGACGTTTATGAAGCGGGCAGCCGCTTGCGTGGCGTCGGTGTGCTGTCCGGTGGCGGCATGACCCGCGAAGCGGCGTTCGGCAAGCTGCACGGCCTGTTGGGCGCAGGCCTGGACACCGCAGAAGTACGCCGCATCGTAGAACTCGACCTCTGCGGCGAGCTCAGCTGACAACCGCCTTTCTTGTAGGAGCGAGCAAGCTCGCGATGGACGTCAACTAAAACGCTGGCATCCTGACGCCCCGCGGTGTTCCGTCCACCATCGCGAGCATGCTCGCTCCTACAGGTCCATCATCAGGCACATAACTTGCTCTACTTCCAGTCACCCCAAGGCTGGAAGCCACCATGCTCCACTCCCATCTCACCACCCTCAACGCCGTTTCCCTGGTGCTCAACACCTTCAAGGCCGAAGGTCTGTCGAGCGAGGCCCTGTTGGCCGGCAGTGGCATCAGTGCGGCGGATCTCAACCGGGCTGACACCCGCATCACCACCAATCAGGAGATGCAGGTCTGCGCCAACGCCGTCGCTCTCAAACACGATATCGGCCTGGAACTGGGCCGGCGCATGCACGTGTCGTCCTACGGCATCCTCGGTTACGCCTTGCTCACCTGTGCCACCTTCGGTGACGCATTGCGCTTGGCGATACGCTATCCGGCGCTGCTGGGAACACTTTTCGAGCTCAGCCTTGAAGAAGATGGCGAACGCGTCTGGTTCGCCGCCGCCGATTACCGCGAGAGCCCGGCCATGGCGGTGTTCAATGCCGAGTTCTGCCTGGTATCACTGAAGGTCACCTGCGATGACCTGCTCGGCCATCCACTGCCACTGCTCGGTGCACGCTTCGAACACGCCGCGCCCGACTATCAGGCGTCCTACGCCCATCCCTTCGACTGCCCGCTGCATTTCGGCGCGCAGGACAACGCATTCGCCTTCGACAGAAAGTGGCTCGAGCAACCCTTGCCACTGGCCGACGCCATCACCCACCAGACCATGGCCGAACGCTGCCGCAAACAGAACACCGAATTCACCGGACGCCAGGCATGGCTGGGACGGATTCGCCAACTGCTCAGCGCGCAACTGAATGCGGCGCCGGGACTGGAAGGCCTGGCCGAGCAGATGAACTGCTCCACGCGAACCTTGCGCCGGCATCTCAAGGACATGGGCTGCAGTTATCAGGAACTGCTCGACGAGCTGCGTTTCGAGCAGGCCAAGCAGATGCTCTGCGAGGATCAGATGCCGATTTACCGGATTGCCGAGGCGTTGGGCTTCAGCGAGACCGCAAGTTTTCGCCATGCGTTCGTGCGCTGGAGCGGTGTGGCTCCCAGCCAATTCCGTCCCTGACGCCTCCCCCTGTTGTAGGAGCGAGGCTTGCCCGCGAAGCTTTTAGCGCA
>NZ_JAIQWX010000182.1 GCF_020164475.1 Pseudomonas sp. REP124
AGCCCTGCCTCCTTCAACCGAGCCCCATGCTCGATAAACAACCGAATCGGCTCCGCCCCCTTCCCCACCAACCCCAGCGACTGGTTGACGATGTCGAAATGGTCCAGCGGGTACTCATCTCCAATCACCGTCCCCAGATGCGAGCTGTAACGCCCGACCATCCCGTCGCAATGCCCGGCCTCGCGCACGAAGGTCCTGGCGAACAACCGGCAACTGCGGTTGGTGCCATCGAGCAGATTAAGCCCGCGGTTGGTCTTGCCCGGTTGCAGGGTGCCCGACCAGGAGTAATAGCGCACGCCATTGACCTCCGGCGGCCCATGCCCGCCCCAACTCTGCGGCAGCCCCTGTGGATAACGTTGATTGAACAGCGCCACCCCTTCAGTGGTGAGCGAATGATGGGAAGCATGAATATCCACAGGCAATTTCGGCCCGCGATAACCGGTTTCCAGCAGGCTCATCAGCGCCGCGATCAGCCGGATCAGAAAGCTCAGCAGCCGGCCTCGCACGCTGTCGTGGGGATAGTGGGTGTGCAGGTAATCGGCGAGTTCCGAACCGTGGTTCGGTCCCGCCACCGAGGTCACCGACGCCACCCGGTCCGGTCGTTTGGCTGCCGCATAACGCGCCGTCAGCGCACCCTGGCTGTGGCCAATCAGGTTGACCTTCTCGGCCCCGGTCTCGCGCAGAATTTCCTCGATGAGCGCCAGCAATTGCTCACCGCGCACTTCGCTGGAATGCACAGGTGAGACCTGCACCGCGAACACCTGTGCACCGTCCCGGCGCAGCGCGGGGATGATCCCGTACCAGTACGGATAGAGCAGCATCCGGACAAACCCGAGCATTCCCGGGACCAGCACCAGCGGGTAACGCGTGGCCGAACCGTGCGACATGGGCGGACTTCCTTGTGATCGAAGGCTGGAGCAAGACGCGATGCATGACCTGCGCCAAGCATCACCAGCGAAGATGACAACTCGACGACCAGTCTAGGCCATCCGCATCACTTCAAGCCCACGACGCCCGCCACGATCAGCCCCACCGACAGCAATTTGACCGCGCTGAGGCTTTCCCCGAGCAGCGCGAAGCCGAGAAACACCGTGCCCAGTGAACCGATGGCGGTCCAGATCGGGTAAGCGATGCTCACCGGCAACTCGCGCATGGCCAGGGTCAGGAAGTACACCCCGCCCACGGCCGCCACCACGGTGATCAGCGACGGCCACAGACGGGTGAAACCCTCGGCGTACTTCATGCCCATGGCGAAGGTGACTTCGAAGCCGGCGGCAATCAGCAAGAACAGCCAGGCCATCTAGAACTCCCTGGCCAGTGCGACCAGCCGTTGTTCAGCCTCGGCGGCGGACACCGCGAACGTGCGCGCCTCGGACTCCTCGCCCTCGGCGGCGACCACCGTGACATCGGTGATGCCGATGAAACCCAGCGCCGTACGCAGCAATGGATCGGCATGGTTCATGGCTTCCAGCTCACCGCCCGGACCGAAACCGAAGCCGCCGCGGCTGGTGACGATCAGCGCCTTTTTGCCGTGCACCAGCGGCTCGTACTGGGCCACGCCGTTGTCCAGGGTGTGGTTGAAGGTCAGGCCGATGCGCACGATCTGATCGATCCAGGCCTTCAAGCCGCTGGGCACGCTGAAGTTGTGCATGGGCGTGGAGATCACCAGCAGATCGTGGCCCAGCAGCTCGCCGACCAGTTCGTCGCTGAAGGCCAGATCCGCCTGCATCGACAGCGGCCGCGCCTCGGGCTGTGGATAAAACGCCGCGGCCACGAACGCCTCGTTGACCGGCGGAATCAACGCACGCCCGACTTCACGGCGGGTCAGCGAAGCCTGGGGATTGCGCGCCTGGAACGCTGACAAGAACGCTTCCGCCAAGCGCCGCGAATGCGACCGTTCGCCCCGTGGGCTGGCATGAACCGCAAGAATCTTACTCATCTGAATCTCCTCAAGGACTAGACTGGAACCACTTGTGGCTCGCAGCTTGAAGCTCGCAGCCGCGTCCCAACAACTGATCAGAAATCAGTCAGGATGAATCCATTTCATCCATGGAGTTTTCATGTTTGCCTCACTGCCGCTGACTGCCCTGCGCGCCTTCGAATCGGCTTCGCGCCTGCTGAGTTTCAAGGCTGCCGCGGAAGAACTGTCCGTGACCCCGACGGCGGTGTCCCATCAGATTCGCTCGCTGGAAACCTGGTTGGGTGTGCAGTTGTTCGAGCGCCTGCCGCGCCAGGTACGCCTGACCGAAGGCGGCGAGCGACTTTTCCACAGCCTGCACGGCGCATTTCTCGACGTGGCGCAAAGCGTCGACACCCTGCGCCCGCAACGCAGCGGCACCAGCCTGACGATTTCCACCACCGCAGCCTTCGCCGCCCTGTGGCTGGTGCCGCGCCTGGGGCGTTTCTATGCCCGCCATCCGAACATCAGCCTGCGCCTGGACACCCACTGCGACGTCATCGATCTGCATCAGGACGCCAGCGTCGACCTGGTGGTGCGCTACAGCCTGGATGACTATCCGAACCTGTACGGGCAGTGCCTGTTCGATGAAACCTTCGGCGTCTACGGCTCGCCGCAGCAGGTGGCCCAGGCCGCCACTCGCCTGCCGACGCTGATCAGCGTGCGCTGGCACAACTCCAAACTTTATGCCCACGGCTGGGAGGCGTGGTGCGCACAATCCGGCGAAACCTGGCTGAGCGCCCGGCCCGCGATGCGCGAATACGACGAGGAGCATTACGCCCTGCAAGCGGCGATTGCCGGTCAGGGCCTGGTGCTGGGGAGCAATATTCTGGTGTCGGACAACGTCGCCAGCGGCCTGCTGGTGCCCTATCGCGGCGAAGTGCAGGTGGATGGCGCCGGATACAGCGCGCTTTGCGTGCCGGGACGGGAGCGGCATCCGCCGGTGAAGGCGTTTTTTGCGTGGTTGCAGGAAGAGGCGCAGTTATCCGGGCAGGCCTTGCGCTGAATGTAATCAGCGAACTTTTATTAGTTAAAACTTCCAACTTCGAATAACGAACTTATATTTGAAGTTACAAACAGGGCGTAGACTTTTCTTCGAATGAACTTATTCTGACCAGCACAACCACAGTGGTTGTGAACATAAACATGTAAAGGAATACGCCCATGCAACTTGATCAACGACTGGAATTTATCGACTCCCTGGTTCCGCTACCTCATGTTATTGCTCCGAGGTCATTCGGAGGCAATACGTCGATCACGCCACTTCACGACATCGACAAACCCACCGCCAGTGTAATGCCGAGCACGATCGATGCATTCCTCCCAGGCGTTTCCAAGGAAATCATTGACGACGTCAATCTCTGCAAGTTGGTCATGCAGAACGCAGCGTCCAAACAGTACCCGAACCCCAATCAACTATTCGAATGGTACAAATACTATGTTGATGGTCTGAAAAAGCTGGGTTGGGTCATCCAGAGCCACGACCTGCAGGAGGTCACCATTCGCCGAGTAGGCTTGACGATAGACCAGATCGCCGCGGAAATTGCCAAGGGACTGGTCACCGCCGAGGGCGCGCAGGTTCTGCAAAAAATCGGCAAGTTGGCTGTAGAGGCGACCCAAAAGGATGACCGCGCGCTCAACATCTTCAACCGCGAAAACAAAATAGGTCAGCAGGCCAAGTTCGATATTGCCCCCGTCTGGGTCGATAAACACAACCAGCCGAACATGGTCCTGAACTGCATCTCACTGGATGCACGCGAAAGTACCCGGGGCATTCTGTTCTGGAAGTCCACAAAACAGTCCACCACCATCAAGACTGGGGCCGTGCGTACTTACCTGGACGGCAAAGTGTTCGCTGGCTTGCGTGGCCCGCTCTATCAAAAATTCAGTGAAGCCGGCGAAAAGTTTATTGCAGATCTCCCCGACTTCTAAAGTCCACCATACTTGAATCGGATAAACGTCCGATTCAAGTATGCCTCTTGAGCACATGTCATTATGGCGAACTCCAATTGCGACATTTACTTGGTAAACGGCAACATCACCGTCTTCTGCGGTACGCACACTGAAACTCTGAAGCAGGACATTCTCAATTCCAGTCTGCTTGGTGAACTTGCAGCCATCTCCAAGCACTCGGAATCCCAGGACTCGTTGTGGGCCGGTTTTATCGAGACCGTCAGTAAAATAGGCTGGATTACCAAGAGCCGGGAATTCAAGCGTCATGACTTTTCCGGTAAAAGCCTGCTGAAAATCATTGAATCAAGTGTTGGCAGCTCTTTAACGAGAGAAGAAAAGGACGCCTTGAGCAAAGCCTTTTCGATACTGAAAAAGCCCGGTACTCACTCGCCGGCCACCCAGAGGGTTGTGGATAAACTCCAGGCCAACACCTTTGCCTGCGACGAAACTCTGGGTTGTGCGACAGCCAGGGCAACGATTGCCGGTACCACCCGGGTGACCATCGTTCGCAGCAACGCGAGCATCATCACCCTGCAAATCGCATTCAAGACCACCCAGGGGATCAACATCGACATCCTCGACCACCCCGTCCTCGATGCGATCAAGGACGGCAAACCCAATATCTGGATGCTGGTCAGTTCCCTGGATGCCCGCCAATACAACGCCCTGCGGGCTACGGTCATCAAAAAACTCGGTAATCACATCCACGACGACCTTGTGCATGTGATCACACCCAACCCCGTGGTTTGAAATGTCCACTCAATCCTTTACCGATCCCCCGCAGACTTCTGCGGGGGATCTCGTTTCAGGCTTCAGTTCTTCACGGTTTTGGGCGCCTTGCCCGCCTTCATCTGCTCCAGCAGCGGCGCGCATTGATTCGGCTCTCCCCCACTCGGCGCCACCAGCGCCAGCAGTCCCGCCGCCGGTGCGGCGATCACTCCCAGCGCCACCATCCCAGCCCCGCGCAACATCAACGGCACGGCTTTGATCCCGGCATCGGGCTTGATGAACTTGCCCCGCACGTACAACGGCGAACGCAATGAAATCAGGCGCCAGCCCTTGGATTCCGGAGTGACGGTCAGGTCCAGTTGCTCGGTGGCCATGTTGGCCGTGCCGTCGACGTAAATGATCGCGTTCTCGGTATCGAAGACAAACAACCGCGTGGTGGCCAGGCCCGACTTGATGTCGAAGTCGGCTGCAGCGCAATTGATCTTCACTTCCTTGTCGCCAAAGATCCGGCCCACCACGTAGTTGCCGACGTTCAAACCGGCCAGCTCCATCAACTCGCGACTGATGGCGCCGTCGTTGATCAGCATCTTCAGATTGCCGTTGGCGGTGCCCAGCAGCTTGGCCACCGAGTTGCCGCGCCCGGTGATATCGGCATCGCCGTTGAGCTCACCGAAGCTGGTTTTCATCGGCTCGAAGGTCGGGAACAGCTGTTTGAGCTTGAAGCCCCGGGCCGTGAGTTTTGCGTGGCCCTCCAGCGGCTCGGTGTGGCCATTGAGGCGAATCTGCGAATCCAGCTTGCCGCCTGCCACGCCGAAACGCAGCGGCTCGAGGCTGAGCACGCCATCGGTGAGGACCAGGTGGGTATACAGATCGTTGAACGGCAGTTTTTCGCTGTGGACGATGCGTTTGCCGGTGAACTCGACGTCAGCGTCCATATCGCGCCAGCGTTCGGTCTTGAATTCCTCCACCGGCAACACCTTGTCCGCCGGTTGCTTGCTTTCGCCGCCGCGAGCCTTCTGCTTGGCGTTGGAGTCGGCACCGATCAACGGCGCGAGGTCGGCGAACAACAGTTGATTGGACAGCAGCGCGCCGCTGAGCTTCGGCCGCGGCTGGCTGGCGACATAGCTCAGGTTGCCGTGGATATCGCTGGAACCGATGGTGCCGTTGAACTCTTCATAGCGGAACACGGCGCCACCCGGCTCATGCAGCTTGGCGATCAGGTGGCCGTCGGTGGCATAGGGCGGGGTGTCCGGCAGGGTCACGCCGGTCAGCGGGTAGAGATTGCCCAGGCTGGTCCCGGCCAGCTTCAGGCGCAGATCGAGAGCGCCGAGATTCAGCGGATCGGTCAGGGTGCCGGCCAGTTCGACGCTGGTGTCGGCAATCTTCACCTGGGCCTGCAATGGAAATGGTCGGGCCGAGTCCTGCAGGGCCAACAGGCCGCCGATCTTGCCCTGGCCCGTCAGTTTCTGGCCGTGATACTGGCCTTTGACCTTCAGACCAAACGCGTAGTCCTGTGGCGCACCGCCCTTCTCCTGAGCGGTTTTCGCGGCCTTGTCGCCGACGATCTCGCTGAACGGAATGGGTTTGCCCAATGGATCGATCAGGACGTCGAGCTGGGTCTTCAGGTTCTGATCGTCCAGGGTGACATGGCCCTTGTCGAAGCCGATCGCGCCGATGTCCAGCACCCAGGGTGAGGGTTCGGCATTGGGGTCTTTGGGGTCGAACTTGAACACCCAGTTGGCGCGCCCGTCCGCCAGGCGTTGCAGCTCGGCATTGGGCTCGGTCAGGTCGATGCGCGGGATCACCACCCGTTGCGCCAGCAGCGCCAATGGTGAGATGCGCAGTTCCACACGCTTGAGCGTGGCCATGTTCGGCGCTTTCGACCAGTCCGGATTGCCCAGGCTCAAATCCTCGGCCACCACATGCGGCCACGGCACCCAGGCCCGCCAGCCGCCTTCTTCCAGCTCGCGACGCCAGACCACCGAGAGGTTGCCGTTGATCGCGAACGGTCGGTGCAGCTCCTCGGAAACCTTGGCGTTGAGGGGCGGTTTGATCCGGTTCCAATCGAAGAACACGATAAACAGCACGAGCACCGCCAGTACGACGACCAGAGTGCTGAAGGTCCAGGCGAGAATTTTACGAGTGCGCGTCATTGCACAGAACTCCTGATACGGCTGG
Organism: Pseudomonas sp. REP124; assembly: GCF_020164475.1. Taxonomy (GTDB): domain Bacteria; phylum Pseudomonadota; class Gammaproteobacteria; order Pseudomonadales; family Pseudomonadaceae; genus Aquipseudomonas. Next base: position 6,818 of record NZ_JAIQWX010000182.1, read on the forward strand.
GCGACCCGACCAAGACGCCCATGAGAAACGCAGGGCCCGAACGGCCCGCTATGAAATCTACGACTGAAAAACGGCGCGCAGGTTTAATCGAAAGCCGCTTTTGGTGCAATCGACGGGTCGAATTTTGCCCTGCCCGGCACCTGCAACGTTACCGACCCGCACTTTTGTGTGGCACAAGTGAGTCGAAAATACCCACCTCGGTGCAAAATCGTCGGCCTGAAAGGCCCGTTTTAGAGCCTTCGCAGAGAACAATCAATTCCGTTGATTATTAACATTGCGTTTATGAACTTTTATATCGACTTCCCAGAGGTAACAATTTAACCGTCCCTACTTTATCGCCCTGTCACGGAGCACAGATCATGAAACGCCAATTACTGCTTAGTCTTTCCCTTTCTCTGCTGGCCAGCACCGCTTTCGCCCTGCCGGCCGCTGAACAGGCAACTCCGCAAGTCAAAGACAGCCATTCGGTGTTCAGCCAGACTGTTGCCGCTGATGGTTCCGATCGCACTCCAGGCCAGACCCTGGCTGAAGGTGGCAACGATCGCCTGAAAGAAAAAAACCTGATCACTGAAGACGGCTACGACCAGACCAAAGGTTCTGTTGCCGCCGATGGTTCTGACCGCACTCCTGGTCAAACTCTGGCTGCTGATGGTTCCGACCGCACCCCTGGCCAAACTCTGGCTGCTGATGGTTCCGACCGCACCCCTGGCCAAACTCTGGCTGCTGACGGTTCCGACCGCACCCCTGGCCAAACCCTGGCCGAAGGTGGTGGTGACCGTGTGATCGAACGCAACAGCTCGATGAGCTAAGCCTGATGGCCGCCTTGAAAAAAAGCCCAATCCCCGGATTGGGCTTTTGATTTTCCGGTCTTCCCGGCCGTTCGATGCCTGACCTCCCCGCCTTTCCCTATCGTTGTTCGACGCCGGCAAAGCCGATTTGCTAGAGTGCGCCGCTCTCCTTTCTTAAGAAACGCCTTAGCGATGCTGCCCCGCGCTGAACAGAAACAACAAACCCGCGTCGCCCTGATGGACGCTGCCCGGCACCTGATGGAAGGTGGCCGCGGATTCGGCAGCCTGAGCCTGCGTGAAGTGGCGAAAACCGCCGGCATCGTCCCGACCGGTTTCTACCGGCATTTCGCCGACATGGACGAACTGGGCCTGGCGCTGGTCTGCGAGGTCGGCCAGACCTTCCGCGAAACCATCCGCCTGGTGCGCCATAACGAGTTCGTCATGGGCGGGATCATCGATGCGTCGGTGCGCATCTTTCTCGACGTGGTCAGCGCCAACCGTTCGCAGTTTCTGTTCCTGGCCCGCGAACAGTACGGCGGTTCACTCCCCGTTCGTTTGGCCATTGGCCGTCTGCGGGAAAACATCAGCTCCGACCTTGCCGCCGACCTGTCGCTGATGCCCAAGCTGCAGCACCTGGATATCGCCGGGCTGAGCGTGATGGCTGATCTGATCGTCAAAAGCGTGTTCGCCACTTTGCCGGACATCATCGACCCGCCGGCCGAAGCGCTGCCTGAGCATCTGACGCCTCAGGCGAAGATTACCCAGCAGTTGCGCTTTATCTTCATCGGGTTGAAGCACTGGCAAGGGCTCGGCAGTACCGAGTAATCATTGCCACCATCCCTTGTGTGCGAGCCTGCTCGCGATAGCGAATGCACATTCAACATCTGCGCGACTGACCCGCACCAATCGCGAGCAGGCTCGCTTCCACAAAAAGACCGCAATCGCATCAACTTGGTGCGCATGGGAAAAGACTCGCACCAACTCCGCACAAAACCCACGGTACTTTGAGCGCCTTCCCACGCTTCCGACGGCCATTTCCTACACCTCCCACCGATTGGCGCGCCCCTTGCTCTAGCCTCTGCATCGTCCATTGCTGGAAGTTTTCCGATGCTGGTGATTCACCGCAGAATCGACCCTCAACCCGTCTGGGCCGCCGAGTTGCACTTGAACTTCGAAGCGCGGAGCAAAAGCCGTTTGCGCTGTTTCAGTGCCGAGGGCGAAGACGTCGGGTTGTTTTTGGAGCGCGGTCAATCGCCGCTGTATGACGGCGAGTGCCTGCAAGCCGAAGACGGGCGCATCGTCCGCGTCTGTGCCCGCCCCGAACAACTGCTGCACGTCACCTGCGCCAATGCCTTTGAACTGACCCGCGCCGCCTATCACCTGGGTAATCGCCATGTCGCGCTGCAGGTGGGCGATGGCTGGTTGCGCCTGCTCGACGATTACGTGCTCAAGGCCATGCTCGAACAGCTGGGTGCCAGCGCCGAATCCGTCGAAGCGCCGTTCCAGCCGGAGCACGGTGCCTATGGCGGCGGCCACCATCATTCACGCCATGGCGATGAAGACTTCAACTATCCGCCCAAGCTGCACCAGTTCGGCGTGCGCCTGTGAACCCGGCCTGGGCGCTGTTGCGTCTGGCCAGTCCGCAATTGCCGATTGGCGGCTACAGCTATTCCCAGGGGTTGGAAATGGCGGTGGAAAACGGTCGCGTCCACGACACCGACAGCGCGCGACGCTGGATCAGCGATCAGTTGCTGCTCAACCTCGCCCGTTTCGAGGCTCCGCTGCTGCTGGCCCATTGCGTGGCGGCACAGGAAGAAAACTGGTGCGAACTGCTCCAACGCTGCGAAGAACACCGCGCCAGCCGGGAAACCCGCGAGCTGCATCTGGAGAGCCGGCAGATGGGCTATTCACTGCAACAACTGCTCAACGGCTTGCCGGAACTGGATGCCGCCGCCCGCGCCTTTCTCGCGCAACGCCCGGAGCCGCACCTGGCGCTGGGCTGGGCCTTGGCGGCTCGTGCCTGGCGAATCAGCCCGCAGGACGCGCTGGCCGCGTGGCTTTGGAGCTGGCTGGAAAACCAGTTGGCAGTGCTGATGAAAACCCTGCCGCTGGGTCAGCAGGCCGCTCAGCGCCTGACCAGTGAATTGCTGCCGCTGCTGCAGCAGGCCCAGCTCAACGCAAGCGCTATCAACCCCGAACACATGGGCAGCGCCGTTTTCGGCCTGTCTTTGGCGTGCATGGCCCACGAGCGCCAGTACAGCCGCCTGTTTCGCTCATAAGTCCCCTGTCTGGAGAACCCCATGAACACACAACCCCTGCGCGTCGGCATCGGCGGCCCGGTCGGCTCCGGCAAGACCGCCCTGACCCTGGCCCTGTGCCTGGCCCTGCGCGAGCGCTACAACCTGGCCGTGGTGACCAACGATATCTATACCCGTGAAGACGCCGACTTTCTGGTGCGCAACCAGGCCCTGGCGCCAGAACGCATCATCGGCGTGGAAACCGGCGGCTGCCCGCACACGGCGATCCGAGAAGACGCCTCGATCAATCTCGAAGCCGTGGATCAACTGAACCGGCGCTTTCCGGGGCTGGACCTGATTCTGGTGGAGTCTGGCGGAGACAACCTGTCAGCAACTTTCAGCCCGGAGTTATCCGACCTGACCATCTACGTGATCGACGTCTCCGCCGGCGACAAGTTGCCGCGCAAGGGCGGGCCGGGCATCTGCAAATCCGATCTGCTGGTGATCAACAAGATCGACCTGGCGCCGCTGGTGGGCGCTTCGCTGACCCTGATGGACAGCGACACCACGCGCATGCGCAACGGCAAGCCGTTCGTCTTCAGCAACCAGAAAACCGGCCAGGGCCTGGAAGAAATCATCGCCTTCATCGAACGCCAGGGCCTGCTGACCGCCGCCTGAGCACCACTTATCAACAAGGAAGCTTATCCATGACATTCAAACGCATTCTCGGCGCCCTGGCCCTGCTGCTGACCCCGGCCCTCGCCTTCGCCCACCCGGGCCATGGCGACAACGGCCTGATCGCCGGCATCAGCCATCCGATCGGCGGACTCGACCATTTGCTGGCGATGCTGGCGGTGGGCCTGTGGGCGGCGCAGCAGAAAGGCGCGGCGCGCTGGGCGCTGCCATGCACCTTCGTCGGCACCATGCTGCTGGGCGGAGTGCTGGGCTTTGAAGGGTTGAACCTGCCGGCGCTGGAAGGCGGAATAGCCGCGTCCGTGCTGGCCCTGGGGCTGGCGGTGGCGCTGGCGGTGCGTCCGCCGTTGAGCCTGGCGGTGGCCGCGACGGCGTTGTTTGCGCTGTTTCACGGTGTCGCCCATGGCCTGGAATTGCCGGACATGTCGAGCCCGTGGACGTATGCGGCCGGGTTTGTGGCGGCTACGGCGGCGTTGCATGGGGCAGGTTATGTGATGGTGCGCATGTTGCCGCAGGCGGCTGCGCCGGTAGTGAGGCTGATGGGCGCGGCTTCAGCAGCGACTGGGGTGTGGTTGCTGGCGGGTTAGTTTTCCATCGTCTGAG
>NZ_JAIQWX010000183.1 GCF_020164475.1 Pseudomonas sp. REP124
GGCGTTGTGAATCGTCGGGCAACGCCCGCTCCAGGCTCAACTGCGGGGTTTCGGCGTCACCGAAGTGCAGTGGCAAGGGTATGTTCCAGTCGAAAAAGGGCATGGGCTGACGCCTCCCGGAAAAGTCTGGGAGGAGTATCCGAGGGATTTCTTAATGGAATCTGAAGGTGAGGTTGCCCGCAGGAACTCGGTTGGAGCTGTCGAGTGCAACGTGGCTGCGATTTCTTAGATCAAGATCAAAAGATCGCAGCCTTCGGCAGCTCCAGGGGTTTGTGGCTCAGGGAAGGATATCGAACGCCGTACTGGCCAGCCGTTCGCCGTTGACCATGATGTGCACCGCATGCCTTCCCGCGTAGTGCCGGCGGGTGGTGAGTTCCTTGATGTGCTGGCCGCGGGTGATGGCTTCGGTGGCGTGGCCGGGCAGGGTCAGGGCCTTGAGCTTGAAGACTTTGGCTGAGGTGCTGCCGTTGGCTTTGACGTAGTCGATGGCGTAGTCGATCACCAGGCGCTGGCTGTCCTCGACCCTGGATCTGACGGCGAAGGACAGGGTGATTTTCTCTCCCAGGCCGATCACCGGCGGGTTGACCTGCACGTCGACGATGTCTACTTCAGGCTTGCCGCCGGCCCCGATGATCGCCAAGGCCCGCGGATTGCCCTGTTTGATCAGGCTGCGCAGGGCGTGTTTGGCGATCCACGCGGTGTGTTTGTTGTCCAGCGACCAGCCTTCGATCAGGTCCAGGACCCAGTCGGGATGGTCCTTGGTGATGTCGTTGAGGTGATTGGCCACGGACTTGCGCACATAAAGGCTGGGGTCGGCCTTGAGGTTGTCGAGAATGCCCATGGCCAGGCGCGGGTCGGCCTGAATCCGTTCCAGGCGGAACGACCACGGCAGGCGCGGGCGGCAACCTTCGCTGGCCAGACGCCGGACGTGCTCGTTGTCGTCCAGCGACCAGTCATGCATATGTTTAAGCGTGCGTTCCAGATCGCTGCGCAGGAACGGGCGGATCGCAAATTCCGAGGAGCCGAAGGCGGTGAAATACTTGAGCGCGTCCATGGACAGCTCGAAGCGGTCGGCGCCATAGATGGCCACGTATTGGGGCAGGCACATGCTGACAAAGGCGCTGTTGAGCCGTGGGGCGAGGGCGCGCAATAGCGGTAGCGAGGCTTCGAAGTCCAGCGGCAGCACGGCATGCAGGGATTCGCTGACCCGGGCCAGGCGCTGCATGATCGAGAGTTCGGCCAGGTCTTTGGTGACCAGCTTCAGGAAGGCCTTGGCGTCGAAGGCCGGATAGACCGCGCTCATCTCGGTGGCGATGTGCCGGAGGCGTTCGGCGTTGAAGATTTCCTTGAGGGCGGGGGCGGGTTGGTCAGTTGACATTTTAGGGCCTTGGTAATTGTGGTTAATCCGTTACACCGCGTTATCGTTCTTCGCGGGCAAGCCTCGCTCCTACAGAATTGTGTGGACACCCACATCTCTGTAGGAGCGAGGCTTGCCCGCGAAGAGGCCGGTACATTCAACGCAAATTCAATGCTTCTTCGCCTGCTCTTCCAACTCATCCGACTCAAACAACCGCGCCAGTTCCGCCCGCGCCTCCTGAGCCGTCTGCATCACCTTCGCCGCATCGTCATAAACCGCATGCTGGGCCTCGAGCACCTGTTCATCGTGAAGCTTGAAGCGCTTGATCCGCGCATCGGCCTGGGCTTGGGTCAAGCCAAGGCCGATCAACGTCTGCCGGCTCATTTCCAGGCTCGAATAGAACGTTTCACGAATCGGATGAGCGCCCACGTCCATCAAGCGATGCACATGCTGGCGGTTACGGGCGCGGGCGATGATCTTCATGTGCGGGTAGAGCTTGCGCACCAGTTCGGCGGTCTTGATGTTGGCGTCCGGGTCGTCGGTGGCGATCACGAAGTACTCGGCCTGTTCGACCTTGGCCGCGCTGAGGATTTCCGGGCGCATCGGGTCGCCGTAGAACACCGGGACACCGCCGAAACTGCGGGACAGCTCGATGGTTTCCACCGAAGTGTCTAGGGCGACGAACTTGATGTTCTGCGCCCGCAGGATCCGCGCCACGATCTGGCCCATGCGGCCCATGCCGGCGATCACCACCCGAGGTTCGTCAGTGTCGATTTCGCGGAATTTCTCCGGCACCACCACCGGTTGCACTTTCGGGCTGACCAGCCGTGCGCAGAGCAGGATCAACAGCGGCGTCATGGCCATCGACAGGGTGATCGCCAGCACCAGCAGGTCATACAGGCGCGGATCGAACAGCGAAGCGTCACGGCCGATCTTGAACACCACGAACGCAAATTCACCACCGGCCGCCAGCACGATGCCCAGGCGGATGGCGCTGACCTTGTTCAGGCCTCCGGCCAGTCGGCCGAGCACGAACAGCAGGGGAAACTTGACGGCGATCAGCAGCACGGTCAGGCCCAGCACCACGATCGGCTCGCGCAGCAGCAGGCTGAGATTGGCGCCCATGCCGACGCTCATGAAGAACAGCCCCAGCAACAGGCCCTTGAACGGTTCGATCTGCGCTTCCAGTTCGTGGCGATATTCGGAATCCGCCAGCAGCAGGCCGGCGAGGAACGCGCCCAAGGCCATGGAGATCCCGGCAATGCCCATCAGCCAGGCGGTACCGATCACCACCAGCAGCGCGGTGGCGGTGGAGACTTCCGGCAGGTTGCTCTTGGCGACAATGCGAAACACCGGCCGCAGCAGGTAGCGCCCGCCGACCACCACGATGGCGATACTGCCCAGCACTTCCAGGCCGTGGTTCAGATCCTGCGCGGCCGTGGTGTTGTGGTCCACGCCTGCCAGCAGCGGCACCATGGCGATCAGTGGGATGGCGGCGATGTCCTGGAACAGCAGGATCGCAAAGGCCAGGCGTCCGTGGGGGCTGGTCAGTTCCTTGCGCTCGGCCAAGCTTTGCAGGCCAAACGCGGTGGACGACAGCGCCAGGCCCAGGCCCAGCACGATCGCACTGTTCAGCGGTTGCCCGAACACGAACAGCGCCAGCGCACCCAGCACCCCGCCCGTGAGCAGCACTTGCGCCAGGCCGACGCCGAACACCGACTTGCGCATCACCCACAGCCGTCGTGGCGACAGTTCAAGACCGATGATGAACAGCAGCAGCACCACGCCCAGTTCCGAGATATGGGCGACGCTTTCCGGGTTGCCGATCAGGCCCAGCACCGAAGGGCCGATGATCACCCCCGCGAACAGATAGCCCAGCACGGCGCCCAGTTGCAGGCGTTTGGCGAGGGGGACGGTGAGGACTGCCGCGAGAAGAAACACGACAGCGGCTTGTAGCAGATAGCCTTCTTGGGGCATTGGGGAAACTCCATCAACTCGGTACGGCGGTCGACAAGGATAAAGGCTGGGGTTCGCACAGATCTACCGTTGAATCTAGCTGGCTTGAGGCTGCGATGTGATGAACGCGGATTCCCCCTATAGGGTGATACCGGATTCTTTTGACGCGTGGGAGAATTCTCGCCACTAACGAAGCGGGTTCCATGGCTTCAGAAACAACCTTCAGGGCTTCTCCCGACTTGGGTGGCATGCAATGGAAAGTCAGCGACTTACATCAGTGCAGTGGTACCAGCAGATGGCGAAAGCCACTGAAGTCGTGGGTCGGCCGGACTTTTTCAGTGTGCTGGTCAATGCCTTGGGCACGCTGGCGCCCATCCACGCAGCCACGCTGTATCTCTATCCGCACGATGGCCTGCCCACGGCGCTGTTCGAGCGCGACGACGAAGGGCATTTGCGGCCTGACGGAAGCGTCAAACAGTACCTGTCGGGATTTTATCTGCTGGATCCGTTCTATGGGATCTCCGTCGAAAACGTCACCTCTGGCTGTTATCACCTGCCGGATATCGCCCCCGACCATTTCGAGCGCAGCGAATACTATCTCGCGTTCTATCAGCACGGCCGCATCGGCGATGAACTCAACTACATCCTGCAGATTTCCCCGGGTTTCACCATCGCGGTGTCGTTGATCAGTGGGGAAAAATTCAGCGAAGAGTCGTTGCAGCAGTTCAAGCTCATCAGCCCCTGGATACTTGCGCTGCTGGACAAACATTGGGAAGGCGTCGGCGGCGAAGCGCTGAGTGGCATGTTCGAAAACATCTTCGCCCGCAAGATACATGCGGCACTCAACAGTTTTGGTTGTTCAGTCTTGTCTCAGCGTGAATGCAAGATCACCCAGCTTATATTGAAGGGACATTCCACCAAGTCTTTGGCTGAGCGACTTTCGATATCTGAAGACACCGTAAAGTCTCATCGAAAAAACGCCTACAACAAGATGAATATCAACTCGCAGTCCGAGTTGTTCGCGCTGTTCATACAATCCCTTTCTCAAGCTCGAGACGTTTACTTCAAAGATCCACTGGAAAGTTACAGGCGCCCGGACCAATAACCAGGCACTTAAACAACCCAAAAAATAAAAAGGTAAATCATATGAATGTTCCATTCAGGCTCAGTCGTGCCACCGAAGATTATCAGGCGTCCGATGCTGCGCATCACATACATGCCTTTCTTGATCAAAAGGCATTGAATGCCGAAGGTCCGCGCGTGATTGTCCGAGGTGAAGGCCTTTATCTCTGGGACAACGATGGCCGTCGTTATCTCGACGGAATGTCGGGCCTGTGGTGCACCCAGCTGGGTTATGGCCGCAAGGACCTGACCGCCGCGGCCAGCACGCAAATGGATCAGTTGGCTTACTACAACATGTTCTTCCACACCACTCACCCGGCCGTGATCGAGTTGTCCGAGTTGCTGTTCAGCCTGCTGCCCAAGCACTACAGCCACGTGATCTATACCAACTCCGGCTCGGAAGCCAACGAAGTATTGATCCGCACCGTGCGTCGTTTCTGGCAGATTGAAGGCAAGCCACAGAAGAAGATCATGATCGGCCGCTGGAACGGTTATCACGGCTCGACGCTTGCGGCCACGGCACTGGGCGGCATGAAGTTCATGCACGAAATGGGCGGGATGATTCCGGACATCGCGCACATCGATGAACCCTACTGGTACGCACAGGGCGGCGATCTCACGCCTGCAGAATTCGGGCACAAGTGTGCGCAGCAACTGGAAGAGAAAATCCTCGAACTGGGCGCTGAAAACGTCGCCGGCTTTATCGCCGAACCCTTCCAGGGCGCCGGCGGCATGATCTTCCCGCCTGAGAGCTACTGGCCGGAAATCCAGCGCATCTGCCGCAAGTACGATGTGCTGCTGTGTGCCGATGAAGTGATCGGCGGCTTCGGCCGCACCGGCGAATGGTTCGCTCACCAACACTTCGGATTCGAGCCGGACACCCTGTCGATCGCCAAGGGCCTGACCAGCGGCTACATCCCGATGGGTGGACTGGTGCTGTCCAAGCGGATCGCCGAAGCACTGGTGGAAGAGGGTGGCGTGTTCGCCCACGGCCTGACGTACTCCGGTCACCCGGTCGCAGCCGCCGTGGCCGTGGCCAACCTCAAGGCCTTGCGCGATGAAGGCATCGTCACCCGGGTCAAGAACGACACCGGCCCGTACCTGCAAAGTTGCCTGCGTGAAGTGTTCGGCAACCACCCGCTGATTGGCGAGATTCAGGGCGCCGGTCTCGTGGCCGCCTTGCAGTTCGCCGAGGACAAGGCCACTCGCAAGCGTTTCGAAAACGAGAACGACATTGCCTGGCAGTGCCGCACTTTCGGTTTCGAGGAAGGCGTGATCATTCGTTCGACATTGGGCCGGATGATCATGGCGCCAGCACTGGTGGCCGGGCGTGCGGAGATCGATGAGTTGGTCGAGAAAACCCGCAAGGCAGTCGATCGCACTGCGCAGCAGATCGGTCGCCTGTAAGGGGACAGGGATAGACAGCGCCAACTTATTGTTGGCGCCTGTTTCGGTCAGACGCTGATAGTCCAGGTTGCGGTAGTTCAACTAGCTGACAGGAAGAAGTTTCTTCCTCGTATTGCCTTGGGCGCAGATCAACAATCCTAAACTCCCCATGATTCAGGAGTTCTTAATGAATACAAAAATAAGAGCGTCAAACTCCTCCGTTTCAATCGACTCAGTTGAAGGTGACCATAGCGGTAATACGGCAACTTTCAGAAAGTCTCTCGGTATCCCTTCACTGGTTCTTTTCGGCCTGGCCTACATGGTGCCGCTCGCCGTATTTACAACGTACGGACTGGTCACGCAAATGACCAAGGGCAACATGCCCACGGCTTACCTGTTTACCCTGGCCGCCATGTTGTTGACCGCCTACAGTTACGGTCGAATGGTTCAGGCGCATCCTTATTCGGGCTCGGTCTACACCTACACCCGGAAAACCTTTGGCGCCTACTTCGGTTTCATGGCCGGATGGACGCTGTTGCTGGATTACATCTTCCTGCCATTGCTCAGCTATCTGCTGATCGGCATCTACATGGCGGAGTATTTCCCGGCCATTCCCGCCTATGTCTGGGTATTGGGTTCCATTCTGCTGGTGACTTTCCTCAATCTTGTCGGTATCGAGTCGGTCAACCGGGTGAACCTGGTGCTGGTCGTAGCGCAACTGGCGTTTATCGTGGTGTTTGTCACGCTGTCGATCCAGCGCTTCAGTGCGCAGGCCAGCGATGTGTCCCTGATGTTGCCGTTCCACAACTCCGAATTCAGCCTGCCGATCGTGTTCTCCGGCGCCGCGGTGCTGTGTCTTTCCTTCCTGGGGTTCGATGCGGTGTCGACCATGGCCGAGGAAGCGCGTAATCCCCGGTACCGCATTCCCACGGCGATCATGGCCGTGACCCTGATTGGCGGTGTGTTGTTCGTGATCGTGGCTTACTTCGCACAACTGGTCTTCCCCGAGTGGAAAACCTTCGTCGATGCCGATTCCGCCTCTGTCGACGTGATGCGGCGTGTGGGTGGGGAGATGCTGGTGACGGCGTTCACGGCCACCTATGTCGCGGGCTGCTTCGCTTCGGCGATGGTGTCGCAGGCCAGCGTTTCGCGGGTGTTGTTCGCGATGGGCCGGGATGGCGCGCTGCCTCGCGCGTTCGGGGTGCTGATGACGAAGAAGCGGGTGCCGGTGACGGCGGTCCTGGTGGTCAGTCTGCTGTCCATGATCGCCCTGGTGATCACCCTGGATACCGTTGCGAACATGATCAGCTTCGGCGCGCTCTTTGCGTTCTCGGCGGTCAATCTGGCGGTGATCAAGCACTATCTGGTCGACGAGCGCAAAACCGGGTTCAAGAACTTCGTACTGTATGGACTGATTCCGGCCTTGGGGTTCCTATCGACCGTCTGGCTGTGGACCAGCCTGTCGCACATGTCCTTCGTGATCGGGCTGTGCTGGATGGCGCTCGGGCTTGTGTGTTTGCTGAGCATGACGCAAATGTTCCGCGTCAAATTGCCGAAACTGCAAATGGCTGAAAAATAAGCGGTTTCACGGAGGGGCGATAATCGCCCCTCGGTGTGACGTTGTTCTTTGCATCAATCAGTTACATTTATAGAATAGACAGATCAATCCTGTCTGTTTTCCGAGCACCTCATGGCCATCAACTTCGACCTTAACGACCTGCAAGCCTTTCGCGCGGTGGTCGAGCAGGGGAGTTTTCGCAAGGCCGCCGACACCGTTCGCATCTCCCAGCCGGCCCTGAGCCGACGCATCGAAAAGCTAGAGGACGCCCTTGGCGTGCGGCTGTTCGAGCGCACCACGCGCAAGGTCAGCCTGACCCAGGCCGGTCGCGGGTTCATGCCCCGGGTCGAGCGTCTGCTGGATGACCTGGACATCGCCTTGCTGGGCATCAGCGAAGTCGCCTCGAACCGTCTCGGCCATGTCACCGTCGCCTGTGTGCCTTCGGCGGCGTACTACTTCATGCCCCGGGTGATTGCGCGCTATCACCAGCAATTTCCCAAGATCAAGGTCAAGGTCCTCGACTCCAGCGCCCACGAAGTGCTGAGCGCGGTGGTCAACGGCGAAGCGGATTTCGGCCTGAGCTTTATGGGCACGCTGGAGGCCGAGGTGGATTTCGAGCCGCTGGTGCAGGAAAGCTACGTGGTCGCCTGCCGCCGTGATCATCCACTGGCAGTGCGCAGCAGCGTGACCTGGGACGAGTTCTATCAGCAGGATTACATCTCGCTGGACAAGACGTCGGGCAACCGCTTCTTGCTGGATCAGGCGTTGACGCGGGTGGTGCCGCGGCGGCCAAGCATCTGCGAGACCCTGCATGTGACGACCATGATCGGCCTGGTGGAGGCGGGATTGGGAGTGGCGGCGGTGCCGCTGATGGCGATGCCGGCGGCGGATCACCCGATTTTGACGCGGGTGCCGCTCACCGACCCGCAGGTGATTCGCAGCGTCGGCCTGATCAAGCGCCGGGGTCGAACCCTGACCCCGGCTGCACTGGAACTGGAACGCCTGGTGGTGGAAATGAAAGTCCTGCCGCCTTCGGTCAGCGACTGACCGAATCCAGGCCGGTGGCTTTCACATCCGCTTGCGCGGCGGAGGAGGCCAGGTAATCCAGCAACGCCTTGGCTTCGGCCGGGTGCTGCGCGCCCACCGGGATGCCGGCGGCAAAACGCGTCACGGACTGCACCGATTCCGGAATCTTCGCCACGAAACTCACCCCCGGCACAGGCAGCAGTTCGCTGACCTGCTGGAAGCCCAGTTGATAGTCGCCGGTGGCAACCACCGAGCCCACGGGGATCTTCGGCACCATGGTCGATTTGCCCTTGAGCTGGTCTTCGATGCCCAGGCGCTTGAACAGCTGCTGCTCGATGTAGACACCGCTGGCGCTGTCGGAATAGGCCACGGATCTGGCGTCGAGCAGGGTCTTTTTCAGGCCGTCCACCGAGCTGATATCCGGCTTGGGCGCGCCTTCACGCACCACCAGGCCGATCCGCGAGTCCGCCAGCTCGACCCGTGACGCCGGGTCGACCTTGCCTTGCTTGATCAGGTCGTCCAGGGCGTAACCGACCATGATCACCACATCGGCTTTCTCGCCACGGGCCAGGCGATTGGGGATCGCTTCCGGGGCCTTGCCCATCGACGGACCCAGGGCTGTGTCGAGGGTGTTGCCGGTGGAGGCGGCGAATTTCGGGCCGAGGACTTTATAGGCAGCGGTGAAGCCACCGGAGGTCATCACACGAATCTCTTCGGCCTGGGCGACGGTGCTCGCGCCCAGGCTGACCAGCAGCGCCAGGGCCGCGACATTGAACAGTTTTTTCATGGACAGGTTCTCGATCAAGGCCAGTTTCACGACAGCGCCGGTTGCAGACGACCGCCGGCACGGCGATACATGTACAGCGTCGCGCACAGTGCGCAGAGCGCCGCCACACTCATCCAGTAGCCGGGGGCCGCTTTGTCGCCGGTGTACTGGATCAGGAAGGTCGACATCGCCGGGGTGAAACCGCCAAACAGCGCAGTGGCCAGGCTGTAGGCCAGGGAGAAGCCCGCGACCCGCACTTCGACCGGCATGATTTCCGTCAGCGCCGGGATCATCGCGCCGTTGTACAGGCCATAGATGAACGACAGCCACAGCAGCACCAGCAGCATGTTGATGAAGCTCGGTGCCTGCACCAGGTACGACAGCGCCGGATAGGTCGTCGCCAGTGCCAGCAGGGCCATGGTGATCAGCACCGGACGACGGCCGATGCGATCGGACAGCGCACCGCCAATCGGCAGCCAGAAGAAGTTCGACACGCCCACCAGCAGGGTCACCAGCAGCGCATCGGACGTGCTCAGGTGCAGCACGGTTTTACCGAAGGTCGGCGCGTACACGGTGATCAGGTAGAAGGCGGTGGTGGTCAGGGCGACCATCAGCATGCCGGCGAACACGGTCACCCAGTTCTGCGCCAGGGTACGGAACACTTCGCGCATGCTTGGACGATGTTTGCGGGTGGCGAATTCTTCGGTCTCTTCCAGGTTACGGCGCAGCAGGAAGATGAACGGCACGATCATGCAGCCGACGAAAAACGGAATCCGCCAGCCCCAGTCGGCGATAGTTGCGGGTGCCATCCACTGGTTGAGGGCATAACCCAGGGCGGCGGCGACAATGATTGCCACTTGCTGGCTACCGGACTGCCAGCTGGTGAAGAAGCCCTTGCGACCGGGTGTGGCGATCTCCGAGAGATACACCGAGACGCCACCCAGTTCGGCACCAGCCGAAAAACCTTGCAGCAGCCGGCCGACCAGCACCAGTGCCGGGGCGAACAGGCCGATGGTTTCGTAACCTGGCACCAGCACAATCAATATCGTGCCGCTGGCCATGATCGACAGGGTGACGATCAGGCCTTTGCGCCGGCCGACGTCATCGATGTAGGCACCGAGCACCACCGCGCCCAGCGGACGCATCAAAAAGCCTGCGCCGAATACGGCGAAGGTCATCATCAAGGAGGCGAATTCACTGCTGGCAGGGAAGAACACCGACGCGATCTGCGTGGCGTAGAAGCCGAAAAGAAAGAAATCGAACTGTTCGAGGAAGTTGCCCGAGGTGACCCGGAAGATTGCGCTGGCCCGGGAGCGTCCGCGCGGAATTGTGGCTGTCATCGATAAGTACTCCACCGCTTTTATGACGTGCGCCAACTGCTGGCGGCGCACGGTTCTTATTGGGGCGGATAGTGGCGCAGGGGGATCGATATGTTAATTGCATAGTTGGCATGCATTGATGCGTGGAGCGGATCAATACCGTCGCCACGCTTAATGTCATGTTGCCAACCGGATGGTTTTCTGGGAAAACCACGCCCATCGAATCCTGTCAGGCAGACCCGGCGTCATGAATGAAGAACTGCAAATCATCGAAATCCAGAAAGGCGACGGCGAAGCAGCCGTCAAGGGCGCGTTGATCACCACCCAATATCGCGGATGGCTGGAAGACGGCACCGAATTCGACTCCTCCTACAGTCGGGGCAAACCGTTCCAGTGTGTGATCGGCACGGGGCGCGTAATCAAGGGGTGGGATCAGGGGCTTTTGGGGATGCAGGTCGGTGGCAAGCGCAAGCTGCTGGTGCCGGCGCACTTGGGTTACGGCGAGCGCAGCATGGGCAAGATCACGCCGAACTCGAACCTGATTTTCGAGATTGAATTGCTGGAAGTGCTGACGCGGGATGATTGATCGGACGCCATCGCGAGCAGGCTCGCTCCCAC
>NZ_JAIQWX010000184.1 GCF_020164475.1 Pseudomonas sp. REP124
GCTTCTTATCGATGGAATGCGTCAAACGTCGGCCTTGATTTCCTGATACCGCTTTTCCAGCTCCTGACGAATCTGCCGGCGCTGCTGAGCCTGCATGAAGCGGCGCTTGTCTTCGCTGTTCTGCGGTTGCAGCGGTGGCACGGAGGCGGGTTTGCGCTGGTCATCCACCGCCACCATGGTGAAGAAACAACTGTTGGTGTGGCGCACCGAGCGCTCGCGGATGTTTTCGGTCACCACCTTGATGCCCACCTCCATCGAGGTGTTCCCGGTGTAGTTGACCGAAGCCAGGAAGGTCACAAGTTCACCGACATGGATCGGCTCACGGAAAATCACCTGGTCCACCGACAGGGTCACCACGTAGCGGCCGGCATAACGGGCGGCACAGGCGTAGGCGACTTCGTCGAGGTATTTGAGCAGGGTTCCGCCGTGAACATTGCCAGAGAAGTTGGCCATGTCGGGGGTCATCAATACCGTCATCGACAGCTGGGCGTTTCCGGGTTCCATAGCATTCTCACGGGTCAAGACCAGGTTGAGGGATGCACCTCTGCGGGTGCCTCGATGGTTTTTTCAAACTAACAGTTATCGGGACGCCGGGCGCGAAGCCGCCGTCACGCCGGATCGATCTGTTTCCATATATTGCACCGCCTTTCTACCGGAAGTCGCGGTGTTACCCTGCAAAAGCCCCTGCCACTGGGGCAAATTCCTACGCGGAACGCGGATTTTTTACCTTGCTCGACCGGATGTTTCCTCCATCCGCGCTTGAGCTATGCCACACAAGGAGCCCCACACCATGCATGCCATCAGCTTTATTCAGGATCTGGCAGTGATCATGTTGGTCGCAGGTGTGGTGACCGTGCTTTTCCACAGGCTCAAGCAGCCGGTGGTGCTGGGCTACATCGTGGCGGGCTTCATCATTGGGCCGCACACCCCTCCCTTCGGTCTTATCCACGACGAAGAGACCATCAAGACCCTGGCGGAGCTCGGGGTGATTTTCCTGATGTTCTGCCTGGGCCTGGAGTTCAGCCTGCGCAAGCTGTTCAAGGTCGGTGCCACGGCTTTTATCGCGGCGTTTCTGGAAATCGTGCTGATGATCTGGATCGGCTACGAAATCGGCCGCTGGTTCGACTGGAACACCATGGATTCGCTGTTCCTCGGCGCGATCCTGGCCATTTCCTCGACCACCATCATCGTCAAGGCGCTCAATGACCTGAAGATGAAAAACCAGCGCTTCGCGCAGCTGATTTTCGGTGTGCTGATCGTTGAAGACATCCTCGGCATCGGCATCATCGCCTTGCTGTCGAGCATCGCGGTCAGCGGTACGGTCAGCTCCGGCGAAGTGTTTTCTACCGTGGGCAAGCTCTCGCTGTTCATGATCGTCGCGCTGGTGATCGGCATTTTGCTGGTGCCGCGCCTGCTCGCTTACGTGGCCAAATTCGAAAGCAACGAAATGCTGCTGATCACCGTACTGGGCCTGTGTTTCGGCTTCTGCCTGCTGGTGGTCAAGCTCGAATACAGCATGGTGCTCGGTGCGTTCCTGATCGGCGCGATCATGGCCGAATCCCGGCAGTTGCTGAAAATCGAGCGCCTGATCGAACCCGTTCGCGACCTGTTCAGCGCCATTTTCTTCGTGGCGATCGGCTTGATGCTCGACCCGATGATCCTGCTGGAATACGCCTGGCCGATCGTGGTGATTACAGTCGCTGTGGTGCTCGGAAAAATGCTGTCCTGCGGAATGGGTGCGTACATCGCCGGTAATGACGGGCGCACTTCGCTGCGCGTCGGCATGGGGCTTTCGCAGATTGGCGAGTTCTCTTTCATCATTGCCTCGCTGGGCATGACCCTGCAGGTCACCAGCAATTTTCTGTACCCCGTGGCCGTGGCGGTTTCGGTGATCACCACGCTGCTGACGCCGTATCTGATCCGTGCGGCCGACCCGTTGTCGATCAAGTTGTCTGCGGTCATGCCACAGCGACTGGGACGGGTTTTGGGAATGTACGGTGAATGGTTGCGCAGCATCCAGCCCCAAGGCGAGGGCGCACTGCTGGCGTCGATGATTCGGCGGATTCTGTTGCAGGTGGGCGTCAATCTGGCGTTGGTGGTTGCGATCTTTCTCGCCGGGGCGTTTTTCGCCGAGCGCATCTCGGTGAGCCTGCAGGAGTGGATCGGCGACCCAAGCTGGCAGAAGGCATTGATTTGGGGAGGTGCGCTGCTGATATCGCTGCCGTTCCTGATCGCCGCCTATCGCAAGCTAAAGGCGCTGTCGATGCTGTTGGCAGAGATGGGGGTGAAGCCGGAGATGGCCGGGCGTCACACGCAGCGAGTGCGTCGGGTGATCTCCGAAGTGATCCCGATTCTGTCGCTGCTGGTGATTTTCCTGCTGTTGGCAGCCTTGTCGGCCAGTATTCTGCCGACCAACAAGTTGCTGATGCTGATCGCCGTGGTGGCCGCCGGTGTGGCCGCGCTGCTGTGGCGCTGGTTCATTCGCGTCCACACGCGCATGCAGGTGGCCTTGCTCGATACCCTGGACAATCACAAGGATTCGCCAGGGCACTGACGCCGCGGGGCGTCAGCCGGCTCAGCTTTCCAGCCAGACGTCCCGCGCCCAGTGCCACACCGACTCCCAGGTTTCTTCGGTGACCAGTTCTTCTTCGGCGGACCACAACACCACGGTGCCGTCTTCTTCGACGCAGTAGTAGTCGTCACCGTCCTGGCAGATCGGAATCATGCTGCGATCGACACCGGCGTCCCAGGCGTTGGCGGCAACATCCGGCAGGTAGGTGTGGGATTGCGGGTCAGTGACGGTCACTGGCTCCAGGCTGCCGTAGACCACATCGCTGACAGTCAGCAAGAACTCTCTAAAGACGAACGGGATGTCGATGAACAGTTGTTCTTCGATTTCGACCAGCAGATCTTCGTCGGGCAACTCCAAGGGAACCGGTACCGGCTCGTTGGCTTCACGCAGTTGTTCGATGATTTCTTCCACGTCGAGAATCCTCTTGCTTGTAAGGCGCGGTTTATATGGGGCGGTTTATACAGTAGCTTGCTATGGATGCAACCGCGAAATAGAAAAACCCCGGCAAGCCGGGGTTTTTATTACAGCGTGAAAAGCGAGGCGGGGTGATCAGCCGTTCTGGCGGATACCGGCCACCAGCCAAGGCTGGTTTTCGCCCTGGGCGCGTTCCATGTTCCAGCTTTCGCTGAAGACTTCGCCCTGGTCGAAACGGGAGTTTTTCGACACGCCGCTGAAGGTCAGGGTGGCGATGGTCTTGTCGGCGCGATCATCCACGCCATCCAGTTGCACATTGAGGTTATCAATGTAGGTGGACTGGAAGGCATCGCCCAGATCGGCACGCTCACGCTTGAGGAACTCCAGCATCTGCGGGGTCACGAACTCCGCGATCTTGTCCATTTCGTTGGCGTCCCAGTGCTGTTGCAGGGACTGGAAGTGGTTGCGGGCCGCTTCGATGAAGTTGTGTTCGTTGAACCAGGCTGGCGCGTTGATCACTGGACGGGCGGCAGCGGGTGCAGCCGAACCACCGAAGATCGAGCCCATGGCTGGCTTCTGTTCGAACGCTTCACGCTGCATCGGCGCGTGACCGGCCGGAGCGTATTGCTCCTGCTGCTTGCGACGACGGGCGGCGATGAAACGGAAGACCAGGAAGGCAATGACAGCCATGATCAGGATGTCGAAGATCTGCATGCCCTGGAAGCCGTCGCCCATGAACATGGAGGCCAGCAGGCCACCGGCGGCGATACCCGCCAGAGGGCCGAGCCAGCGGGAAGCGCCGCCGGCCTTGGCAGCCGCGCCCGCGGCACCGGCAGCACCAGCGGTCGCTGCTGCGCCGCCCATGCCTGGAGAAGAAGGAGCCATCTGGCTGGTTTGGTGAGTAGGCGCAGCACCTGCGCTTTTGCCACCACCGAAGCGCTTGGCGGCATTGACGTCGAGACTCATCGTCAGGCCGATGCACAGCGCCATGGCGATGCTAAGAAAACGTTTCATAAAGGGAATTCCCGTTTGTGGAAGGCACGCGCGCCATGTTGCACAGCTGAAGTGTTACTGGCTAGCGGCAGAGTGTTTCGGGCTTTTGCCTGACAGGTCGGGTTCAGCTTCAGTCAGTGCAATAAGGCTGGTTCACTTTGGTCTGTAGGATGACTGAATAAGTTCTGTAGGAACGATGCCTAGCGCCTTAGCGCCAACATCACCACCCCGGCTGTGATCAGGCCGATTCCGCCCCACTGGCGCAGGTCGAGTTTTTCCCCCAGCAGCGCCACACCGAGCACGGCGACGAGGACCACGCTGAGTTTGTCCACCGGAGCGACCAGCGAGGCCGGGCCGACCTTGAGCGCGCGGAAGTAGCAGATCCACGAAGCACCCGTGGCCAAGCCGGACAACAGCAGGAACAGGTAGCTTTTCCCCGAGATCGATCCCAGGGATTGATATTGGCCCGTGGCGTACAAAATCAAGGCCAGGCTGACCAGTACCACTATGGTTCGGAGCAGGGTGGCGAAGTCCGAGTTGACGTTCTCGACGCCGATTTTCGCGAAAATGGCGGTCAGGGCCGCGAATGCAGCCGATAGCAGGGCCCAGAATGTCCAGGAGGAAAAGAAGCCTGAGCCCATGACGGTTTCCTTTTGGTCAGATCGATTTGTGGGAGCGGGCTTGCTCGCGAAGAGGGAGTGTCAGTCGACATCGATGTTGACTGATCCACCGCATTCGCGAGCAAGCCCGCTCCCACATTGATCCAAGGTGATCCTTAGATCGCTTCCAGCTTCGCATACCCCAGCATCAGCCACTTGCTGCCTTCGCTGAAGTTCACCTGAACCCGCGCCTGGGCGCCGGCGCCTTCGAAGTTGAGGATCACGCCGTCGCCGAACACCGAGTGCCGTACCGCCTGGCCCAGGCTGAAGCCGGTCTGCGGTATCTCGCTGCCGCCGAACAGGCTGCTGGTGCTTTGCTGCTGGCCACCGCCGAACGGACGGCTGACGCTGTTAGACAGCCGCACTTCCTGAATCAGGCCTTTGGGCACTTCGCGTACGAAGCGCGACACCTTGTTGTAGGTCTCGCTGCCGTACAGGCGACGGGTTTCAGCGTAGGTCATCACCAGGTTCTGCATGGCCCGGGTCACGCCGACATAGGCCAGACGACGTTCTTCCTCAAGACGCCCCGGTTCTTCCAGGCTCATCTTGTGCGGGAACAGGCCTTCTTCCATGCCCACCAGGAACACGTAAGGGAATTCCAGGCCCTTGGCGCTGTGCAGCGTCATCAGCTGAATGCTGTCTTCGTGCTCGTCGGCCTGGGTATCGCCGGCTTCCAGTGAAGCGTGGCCGAGGAATGCCGCCAGTGGCGTCAGGTCTTCGTCTTCTTCGGTGTTCTCGAAGTTGCGCGCGGCGCTGACCAGTTCCTCAAGGTTTTCCACCCGGGCCTGGCCTTTCTCGCCTTTTTCCGCTTCGTGATAGGCAATCAGTCCCGACTGCTCGATGACGGTCTGAGTCATCAGGTGCAGCGGCATGTCCATGCACTTGGCGGCGAGGTTTTCGATCAGCTCCATGAACGCGCCTAAAGCGCTGGCGGCGCGACCGGTCAGACCCTTGTTCGCCACCAGTTGGCGCATGGCTTCCCACATCGACACATGGCTGTGGCGCGCATGGTCACGAATCGCTTCGACGGTTTTTTCGCCGATGCCACGGGCCGGTACGTTGATCACCCGCTCCAGCGCCGCATCGTTGCCGCGACCTTCGAGCAGTCGCAGGTAGGCCATGGCGTTCTTGATTTCCGCCCGTTCGAAGAAGCGCTGGCCGCCATAAATGCGGTACGGGATGCGTTCACGCAGCAACGCTTCTTCCAGAACCCGCGATTGGGCGTTGGAACGGTACAGAATCGCGATATCACTGCGAGCCAAGCCGGTTTTCAGCGCGCTTTCGATGGTTTCGACAACATAGCGCGCTTCGTCGTGTTCGTTGAACGCGGCGTATAGGTTGATCGCTTCGCCATCGCCGCCTTCGGTCCACAGCTCTTTGCCCATCCGTCCGGTGTTGTTGGCAATCAAGGCGTTGGCAGCCTTCAGGATGCCGGCGGTGGAGCGGTAGTTCTGCTCCAGACGAATGATCTCGGCGTCCGGGAAATCGTCGGAATACTGGTAGATGTTCTCGATCTTCGCGCCACGCCAGCCGTAAATCGACTGATCGTCGTCGCCCACCACCATCAGGCTGTCGCCGCCCTTTGCCAGCAAGCGCAACCAGGCGTACTGCACGGCGTTGGTGTCCTGGAACTCGTCCACCAGAATGTGCCGGAAACGCTTCTGATAATGCGCCAGCAGGCCCGGATGATCGCGCCACAGGTCGAGGGCGCGCAGCAGCAGTTCGGAGAAATCGATGACGCCAGCGCGCGCGCATGCGGCCTCGTAGGCTTCATAGATGCTGCGCATGGTGGCCAGGAACAGGTCGCCGCTGGCTTGAATATGTTGCGGACGCAGACCTTCGTCTTTCTGCCCGTTGATGAACCACTGGGCCTGGCGGGCCGGCCAGCGTTGCTCATCCAGTCCGAGATCGCGGATCACCCGCTTGACCAGCCGCTGCTGGTCGTCGCTGTCGAGAATCTGGAAGGTCTGGCTCAGCCCGGCTTCCTGCCAGTGCGCCCGCAGCAGGCGGTGCGCCAGGCCGTGGAAGGTGCCGACCCACATGCCGGCCGGGTTGATACCCATCAACTGCTCGATGCGATGGCGCATCTCGGCAGCGGCCTTGTTGGTGAAGGTCACCGACAGGATGGAGTGGGGCGATGCGTTCTCGACCTGGATCAACCAGGCGATACGGTGCACCAGCACTCGGGTTTTACCGGAACCGGCGCCGGCCAGGACCAACTGACGGCCAACAGCGGCCGCTACGGCCTGACGTTGGGCATCGTTGAGGGAATTAAGCAGAAGGGAGAGATCATCGCGCATCGGGGCATTCTAGGGGGCGGCGCCACACCGGGCAAACTCCGCTTTGCTTTAGCCGATGAAAGAGGCGCGAGGGACGACCGGTCAGTCATCGGCTGCAAGCGTTGCCCGGTCTCGCCTGACGGCTTCGAGGCCGGGTCGGGTGCCCGATAAATTTGTCTGTTTTTTGACCGGCAGCAGTTTGGTCCGGGCATTGGCTTGTGTATGCTCCGTCCACGTTTCGGGCTCATGCTCACCATTATAAGAACAAGAAACTACCTATGACCCTCAGCTCCGACCTGTCGGGCCCTTCCGTGGAGCCCCGGGTTATTCGTAAACAATACGCCATGGAAATGGCGGTCGAACGCACGCGCCTGCTGTATCAGGGCTCGCTGCTGCCCACGCTGTTCATGTTGATCAATGGTCTGGTCTGCGCCGCTCTGCTCTGGAGCCCGCAGCGCTACTTCCTGGTCACCGTCTGGCTGGTGTGGCTGTTGTCGTTGGTGGCGCTGCGAGTGATTCAGGTAGCGGCCTTCGACTCGGCGATTCCCAACCGTCAGGCCCATCCGATCTGGCGCCGCATGTTTCTGCTGGGCTCGGGGCTTACCGGCCTGACATTGGCCGGCGCCGGCATCGCACTGGTTCCCGCCGACAACTTCATCCAGCAAGCCTGGGTCTTCGGCCTGATAGGCGCTGCTGCCCTGTCGGCCAGTGTGGCCTACGCCGTCAGCCTGCCGGCCTTTCTCTCTTTCACCTTGCCCTGTTTGTTGCCGGCCATCGGCTACATGTTCTGGGGTGGCGAAGGGCAGGGCTGGGGCTGGTTCGGCCTGATTCTGCTGGGCGCCTTGAGTGTCGTGGCCTGGCAGGTCAATCGCCTGATCGATCGCGGCCTGTTGCAGCGCTTCCAGAACCAGGCGCTGATCGAGCATCTGCAAGAGGCGCAAAACTGTAGCGATCAGCTCAATCTGACTCTCGCCCGGGAAATCGACCAGCGCCGACGCGCGGAAGAAGAGCTGCGGGAAATCCAGGCCGATCTGCAAAACCGGGTCACCCAGCGCGGCCTCGAACTGGACGCCGCCAGCGACGCACTGAGCAAGAGCGAGGCGCGTTTGGCGCTGGCGCTGAAGGCCAGCGAGCTGGGGCTGTGGGACTGGAACCTGCAGACCGACGAAGTCCATCACACGCACATTCAGGAATTGTTCGGCCTTGCGCCGGAATACGTCACGGCGATGCTGCGCCACCTCAAGCCTCGCCTGCATCCAGAGGACCTGCCGGCTCTGCGCAAGGCGCTGGTCGAACATTTGAAGGGGCGCACCGAGGATTATCAGGTCGAGTACCGCGTGCAGCATGCCGACGGTCACTGGGTCTGGATCGAGGACCGTGGTCGAGCGGTCGAGCGTGCCGCCAATAGTCGAGTGATCCGCATGGTCGGCACCCGTCGCGACATCAGCATCAACAAGGCGTTGGAAGAGCAGCAGCAACTGGCCGCGACGGTATTCGAAGCCGCCAGCGAAGGTATCGTGATTTTCGACCCCAATTACGCCCTGATCGCGGTCAATCAGGCTTTCAGCCGGGTCACCGGCTATGAGATCGAGGACATGATCGGGCGCAACGTCGTCGAGTTGCCTTGCAGTCGCGATGCCCGTCGCCACTACGCGGCGATCCATCACGCGCTGGAGCAGCACGGCAGCTGGCAGGGCGAATTGGTGGAAACGCGCAAAAGCGGCGAGATGTACCCGCAATGGCTGCATCTGAATGCCGTGCGCGATAGTCGGGGAAATGTCAGTCATATCGTGGGTTTCTTCGCCGATCTTTCGGCCCGACGGGAATCCGAAGAGCGCATGCGCTACCTGACGCACCACGACGAGCTCACCGGACTCGCTAACCGTTCGATGTTCCGCGAGCGCCTCGGCGAGGCGCAACAGCGGGTGCGGCAGGGTGGTTATCGCAACCTGGCGTTGCTGCACATCAATCTCGACCGCTTCAAGCAGCTCAACGACAGTCTGGGTCACGAAGTCGCCGACAAGCTGTTGCAGAAAATGGCCCGGCGCCTGATCAATGCATTGCCGGAAGCGGACACCATTGCGCGCCTGTCCGGTGACGAATTCGCCGTGCTGTTCAACGCCTACGGCAACCTTTCCAGTCTGGCGCGGGTGGCGACGCGGCTGTCGAACAAGCTACGCATGCCCGTGACCATCGACGGCCACGAGTTGGTGGTCAGCGCGTCGATCGGTATCAGCCTGCTGCCGGACAGCGCCCGGGATGTGTCCGCCCTGGTCAGTCAGTCGAACATGGCCATGCAGCACGCCAAGCATCTGGGCGGTAACAACTTCCAGTTCTACACCGACAGCCTGCAGGCCAGCACCCTGGAGCGATTGCAGTTGGAGAACCAGCTGCGCAAAGCCGTGGAAGAGCGCCAATTGAAGGTGTTCTACCAACCGAAGCTTTGTCTGGAAACGGGCCGGCTGAATGCGGCCGAGGCGCTGGTGCGTTGGGATCATCCGACCATGGGGCGTGTGCCACCGGGTGATTTCATCGGTCTGGCCGAGGAAACCGGGCTGATCGGCCCGATCGGTGAATTCGTGCTGCGCCAGGCCTGTCTGCAAGCCTGCGAGTGGCAGCGGCAGGGGCTGGAGCCTATTCGGGTCTCGGTCAATCTGTCGGTGCACCAGCTGCGCCAGGGCAAGCTGGTCAGCCTGGTGCGGCAGGTGCTGGAAGATACCGGGCTGGCGCCGCGCTACCTGGAGCTCGAGCTCACGGAAAGCCAGTTGCTGGACAGCGTCGAGCACATCATTGCGACCTTCCAGCAATTGCGCGATCTGGGGGTGAAGCTGGCGATCGACGATTTCGGCACCGGGTATTCATCCCTGAGCTACCTCAAGCGAATTCCCGTGGATTACGTGAAGATCGATCAGGCCTTCATTCGCGGCCTGGGCGAGGGCACGGAGGATGCGGCGATTACCCGGGCGATCATTGCCATGGCTCACGGCTTGTCATTGAAGGTGGTGGCTGAAGGCGTGGAGCGGCGCGAACAGCTCGAATTCCTGAAAAACGAGCGGTGCGATGAGGTGCAAGGTTATCTGATCAGTCGCCCGGTCGAGGCATCTGGGCTTGCCGCGCTGCTACAAGACCAGTGCTCGAAGGCTACATGGGGTGCGAGCACCTGATTTCGAGGGATCTGGTTACGTATGGTGCAGGCGAAAAGCCAATTCATGTAGTATAACTACAAACTTGCTACATCCCCGGCCCCTGCCAATAACAAGAGTCCAGCCCTTGAATCTGCTGCAGCACATCGCCCAGTCTCGTCACCTGTTACGCAAGTCGGAGCTCAAAGTCGCCGATCACGTGCTGCTTGACCCCGCGGCCGTGATGCACAGCTCCATGGCCGACCTGGCCCATAGCGTCGGCATCAGCGAACCGACCATCGTGCGTTTCTGCCGTGCCATCGGTTGTTCCGGGTTCCAGGACCTGAAGTTGAAACTGGCCCAGAGCCTGGCGGCAGGCGCGAGTTTCGGTCAATTCGCGATTCATGAAGACGATTCGGTCGCCGACTACAGCCTGAAGATTTTTGACACCACCCTGCACACCCTGATGGAAGTTCGCGAGAAGCTCGATCCGGTGGAGTTGCAGCGCGCGGTGACGCTGATGTCCCAGGCGCAGCGCGTCGAGTTCTACGGCTTCGGTGCCTCGGGTGCGGTCGCGGCGGATGCGCAGCACAAATTCTTCCGGCTGCTGCTGACTGCGGCGGCCTATTCCGATCCCCACATGCAGGCGATGTCGGCGGTGACCCTGAAGCCGAGCGATGTGGCGATCTGTATTTCCCAGTCCGGACGCTCCAAAGACCTGCTGATCACCGCCAACCTCGTGCGCGAGAGCGGTGCTTCGCTGATTACCCTGTGCCCGAGCCAGACGCCATTGGCCGAGCTGTCGACCGTCAACCTGGCGATCGACGTGCACGAAGACACCGAGATCTATACGCCGCTGACCTCGCGGATCGCCCACCTGGTGGTGATCGATGTGCTGGCAATGGGCGTGGCCATGGCGCGCGGGCCGAGCCTGGTCAATCACCTCAAGAGCGTGAAGCGCAGCCTGCGCAGTCTGCGGTTGTCGCCCAAGTCGGTAAAAGCCCTGGACGACTGACGTCGTCCTCAGGTCGTTCCGACCTGAA
>NZ_JAIQWX010000185.1 GCF_020164475.1 Pseudomonas sp. REP124
GGGCTTGCCCGCGATGAGGCCAGCAGGTGCACCACAAGACCTGGAACTACCCCCCCACCCGCGCCTGCAAACTCAAATGCGCCCGCTCCCCCGGCTTCAGGCACAGGCTGTCCGTACCACCACTGGCCGCCTCCACACAGACAAACTCCGACACCTCATTCCAACTCACCCCCAGCAACGGCCGCGACCCCGGGTGCCAGACCACCGTGTCCGCCGTTTCGCCGGTATCGATGCACAACGCCCGCTGCCAGGCGTGGTCATTGAGCTGCAATTCGCCGTCATGCTGGAACACCCGCTGACAGCCGCCATCGACGCGCAACTCGCCTTCCTGCTGGCAAAACTCGCGGTTCAGATGGTCATAACCTTGCGCGCCCTCGAGCCCAGACAGCGCTACCTCACCGACATCGCCAATACGCCAGTAGGCGTGCAAAGCCTGGCTCAATTGGCAAGGAAGGCTGTCGTTGTGCTCGGTGCTCAGGCGCAGATCCATGCTTTCGCCCAGATGCGCATGCAGATCCGCCTGCCAGTCGCACAGCTCCAGCCGCCAGTGCAGGCGCACACCATCGTCGTCGCTGCTGCTGTCGATCAACTTCCAGTCCAGCAGCCGCGCCCAACCATGGGACGGCCAGGCATTCTCGCTCGGGTGACGGCCATACCACGGCCAGCACACCGGCACGCCACCGCGAATGGCACCGACATGAGGCCAGCGCGCCGCACACCACAACCAGGGTTTCTGATCCCGGGGCTGAAAGTGCAACAGCTGTGCGCCCTGACGACTGAACACCGCCTGACACAGCGGGTGATCGATCACCAGCACATCGCGCTTCTGATAGCGCTCCCACGCAAACACCGGGCGTTCGCGCAAGGATTTGAAGAAGCGTTGTAGCGGATGCTCATGCATGTGCAACGGTCCTGAAAATCATGGGTGTACTCAACTGTCTGTGCTTTTGTGACGCAGGCTTTTGTGGCGAGGGGGCTTGCCCCCGTTGGGTCGCGAAGCGGCCCCAAAAAGATAAGACTGCTGCGCAGTCCAACGGGGGCAAGCCCCCTCGCCACAAACGCCCCAAAAAAAAGCGGACAGCCTGGGCTGTCCGCAAAATGCGCACATTGAGAGGAGCTTATCGCAACAGCGTCAGAACACCGACTGAATTTTCAGGCCGGCGACCAGTGCGTTGTCCACTTCATCCACACCGCCTGGATGAGTGATGTATTGCAGGTTCGGGCGTACGGTCAGCCAGTTGGTGACGTGGAAACCGTAGTTCAGCTCGTAGTTGTACTCGGTCTCGCGCAGTGGCGAGAACAGCGGGTCTTCGTAGTTGCTGACACCGTTGGCGGTGTTGGTCAGCTCGGCGTTTTTCTTCACGTCATCGTTGACATGGATACGGGCGAAACCGATGCCGACGTCATCTTTCGGACGTGCATCGAACGGCCCCTTGTACACGAACATCAGCGACTGGTAGTTGTCGACGACGTTGGTGTCCTTGTCGTGGAAAGTGGCGTTGGCCGCGATGTTCAGACCGCGGGAAGAATCGCCGTTGTGGCTGGTGAGTTGCTGCTGCGCGACGAACCAGTAGCCGTGCTTGCTGCTGTGGCTGCGGTAGGCATTGCCGGAGGTGGCAGCATCGTTGCCGTTTTCGTCTTCGCGAACGTCATCGGCCTTGGCCGTGCTCTTGTAGTAACCGACACGGTACTCGCCCGGCAGGTTGCCAGGGTTCGGCAGCCAGACCAGTTCAACCGGCAACACGGTACCTTTGGTGCCGCTGCCGCTGAGCTTGAAACCGTTGCCGTGTTCAAGCTGCGAAGGGTTCTGGTTGTACGCACCGATCTGCGCATACCACTCAGGCGAGATGTTGTACTTCACGCGGATCGCCGCCTGGCTGATCGGCCAGTTGTACCAGATGTTGGTGGCCCAGTTACCCACTTGCGAGCCACAGAACGCCAGGTTCTGGAATTCGCACGGAAAGCTGTTGAAGTCTTCGCCTTCACCGAAGTAACCGGCCTTGACGTCCAGCTTGTTGTCCAGGAACTGATGCTTGATCCACAGCTGGGTCAGACGAACCATGTGGCCACGGCCGTAGACTTCCTGTGACGAGCTCAACGTGCCCGCGCGCGGATCGCCGATGCGGTCGTTGGAGATGTTTTCGCCGTTACGGTTGGTCAGCTGGATCTTGGCCTGAGTGTTGTCCCAGCCGAAGAGTTTTTGCAGATCCAGTGCCGCGCCCAGGCCGAACTGGTCGGCATAACGTGCAGTCTTGTCGTCGTTGAAGCCGCCGTGCAGGTTGCCACCCACTTCACCGACATAGTCCATTTTGATGTCGATGCCCTGCTCGATCAGCCGGGTCCGTTCACCACCCCAATCGCCGGTCATCCATTCCGAATCGGCGCTAAACGCTTCAGCTGCGTGGACGCTACCGGCCAGGGTCATCGCGGCAATCGCGGATAACTGGCAGATAAGCTGAGCGTTGTTGTTCTTCTTCATCCCTACATCCTCGTTTTATTGTTATTAAGTTTTTACTTCACTAACGCGGTTACAACGGTTGTGACGGGCGACAGGCCGCCCGCCACGGATTCCCCAGGATTTATCTGTGGGAGCGAGCCTGCTCGCGATGGTGTTTCAGCTACATCGATGTCGACTGACACTCCATCGCGAGCAGGCTCGCTCCCACAGGTTTTTTGATCTTCAGCGGCCTTTGAATTGAGCTACGTTGGCAGCATGGCTCTCGACTTTCGGAAGACCGGCAGCCCCCAAACGCTCCCCGGTCTTGGCATCGAACAGCAGCACTTTCGACGGATCGAATTGCAGGGTCAGGGTCTCGCCCACTTGCGGCGCAACGTCCGGCGAGAGACGGCAGCAGACTTTGGTGTCGTTGAGATTGACGAAGACCAGAGTGTCCGGCCCGGTCGGTTCAGTGACCTGGACTTCGGCGCGAATGGTCGGCAAGCCATTGGCCTCGGCGCCGGCCAGCGAGATCTGCTCCGGACGCATGCCAAGGATCACTTCACGGTCTTCGAGCCCCGCGTCCTGCATGCCCAGCGGCAATTCGCAGCGCGCCTGACCACTGTCGAGCAGCGCCACCAGGCGACCGTCCTTGCGTTGCAGACGCAGCGGGATGAAGTTCATCGGCGGCGAACCGATGAAGCTCGCCACGAACAGGTTGGCCGGGTCGTTGTAGATTTCTTTCGGGGTGCCGAACTGCTGGATGATCCCGTCCTTCATCACCGCCACTTTGTCGCCCAGAGTCATCGCTTCGATCTGGTCGTGGGTCACGTAGACCGTGGTGGTTTTCAGGCGCTGGTGCATCAGTTTCATTTCAGTGCGCATCTCGACCCGCAGCTTGGCGTCGAGGTTGGACAGCGGTTCATCGAACAGATAAATCTTCGGCCGCCGCGCCAGTGCACGACCCATCGCCACCCGCTGTTGCTGGCCGCCGGAGAGCTGGCCGGGCTTGCGGTTGAGCAAGTGTTCGATCTGCAGCAGCTTGGCGACGCGAGCGACTTCTTCGTCGATGTCGGCAGTCGGCATTTTGCGAATCTTCAGACCGAAGGCGATGTTGTCGCGCACGCTCATGGTCGGGTACAGCGCGTAGGACTGGAACACCATGGCGATGTCACGATCCTTGGGGCTCATGCCGCTGATGTCGGCGTCGTCCACCAGGATCGCGCCGCCGCTGATGGTTTCCAGGCCGGCGATGCAGTTCATCAGGGTGGATTTGCCGCAGCCGGACGGGCCGACCAGGATCAAAAACTCCCCGTCGTTGATCTTTAGCTCGATGTCTTTGAGCGTGTCCGGCAAACCGGCGCCATAGGTCTTGTTGACGTTGCGTAATTCGAGAGTTGCCATGTTTCTACCCCTTGACCGCGCCGGACGTCAGCCCACGCAGGAAATACTTGCCAGCGAATATGTAGACCAGCAGTGTCGGCAGCCCGGCGATCATCGCGGCAGCCATATCAACGTTGTATTCCTTGGCCCCGGTGCTGGTGTTGACCAGGTTGTTGAGGGCCACGGTAATTGGCTGGGCGTCGCCGCTGGCGAACACCACGCCGAACAGGAAATCGTTCCAGATCTGGGTGAACTGCCAGATCAGGCAGACCATCACGATCGGGATCGACATCGGCAGCAGGATCTTCCAGAAAATCATGAAGAAGCCCGCGCCATCGAGCCGCGCGGCCTTGACCAGCGCATCAGGAATGCTCACGTAGTAGTTGCGGAAGAACAAAGTGGTGAACGCCAGGCCGTAGACCACGTGCACCAGCACAAGACCGGTGGTGGTGTTGGCCAGGCCGAACTTGCCGAGGGTGAACGAGGCCGGCAGCAGTACGGTCTGGAACGGCAGGAAGCAGCCGAACAGCAGCAGGCCGAAGAACAGCTGCGAACCACGGAAGCGCCACATCGACAGTACGTATCCGTTCATGGCGCCGATGAAGGTCGAGATCAGCACCGCCGGAACGGTAATCTTCACCGAGTTCCAGAAGTAGCCGCCGACCACATCCCACGCCTTGATCCAGCCAATGCCGTCAATCATCGTCGGCCAGCTCAGCAGGTTGCCGGTGCGGATGTCTTCCGGGGTCTTGAAGCTGGTCAGCAGCATCACCACCAGCGGGATCAGGTACACCGCAGCCGCCAGCAGCAAGGTCGCGTAGATGGCGATGCGGCTGAAGCTCAGGGTCGGTTTTCCGAGTTGATTAGTCATGGCGTTTGCCTCGCAGCTCGGAGTACAGGTACGGCACGAGGATGGTCAGCACGGCGCCGAGCATCAGCATGGCGCTGGCCGAACCGATGCCCATCTGGCCACGGCTGAAGGTGAAGGAATACATGAACATCGCCGGCAGGTCGGACGAGTAGCCGGGGCCGCCGGCAGTCATCGCCGCCACCAGGTCGAAACTCTTGATCGCGATATGCGCCAGGATCATGAAGGCGCTGAAGAACACCGGGCGCAGGCTCGGCAGGACGATCTTCAGATAGATGGTCGGCAGGCTCGCACCGTCGACTTGCGCGGCACGAATGATCGACTGATCGACTCCGCGCAGACCGGCCAGGAACATCGCCATGACGAACCCGGAGGCTTGCCACACGGCAGCAATCACCAGGCAGTAAACGACGCGATCCTGATCCACCAGCCAGTCCAGGCGAAAGCCTTCCCAGCCCCAGTCACGCAGCATTTTGTCCAGGCCCAGGCCTGGGTTGAGCAGCCATTTCCACGCGGTACCGGTGACGATCATCGACAGCGCCATCGGGTACAGGTAGATGGTGCGGATGAAGCCTTCCTTGCGAATGCGCTGGTCCAAAAGTACAGCGAGGAACACGCCGAGGATCAGGCTGATGCCGATGAACATGCCGCCGAACAGCGCAAGGTTCTTGCTCGCGACCCACCAGCGGTCGTTGTCCATCAGGCGCATGTATTGCTGCAGGCCGACCCACTTGTAGCTCGGCATGAAGCTGGAATTGGTAAAGGACAGAATGAACGTCCAGATGATGTAACCGTAGAAGCCGACCAACACGACCACCATGCTCGGCGCGAGTACCAACTTGGGTAGCCAGCGTTGCAGTGCATCGAACGGTGAGGCTTTGCTGAAAACCGCCACAGAGCTCATCGGGATAATCCAGGTAAAGAGAAAAGAAACCGGCAAGCCGATCCCCTGTTGGAGCAGGATCCTGTGGGAGCTGGCTTGCCTGCGATGGGATCAACCGGGTTCAAAGTCGAACCGAGTCGCCTGCATCGCTGGCAAGCCAGCTCCCACACAATCCCATTCCAACCAGGAACAGGCTGCGTCAGGAGTTACTGAGCCGCTTTGACCGCCGAAGCCAGTTGCGCACTGGCCTTGGCCGGGTCGGCGTCCTTGTCGTTCATGAAGTTGGTGACCACGTCGAAGATCGCGCCCTGCACGGCCAGGGAAGTGGCCATGTTGTGCGCCATGCTTGGTTGCAGGCCGCCAGTCTTGTCGTCTGCCAGGAAGTCCTTGGCAGCGGTCTGGGCGCAGGAGTCGAAGCCGAGTTTTTCCATGTCGTTCAGCATGTCGGTGCGAACCGGGATCGAACCCTTGTTGATGCTGAAGACTTTCTGGAAATCAGTACCCAGCGCGACCTTGGCCAGGTCCTGCTGCGCGGCGATGTCGCCCTTGCGATCAGCCTTGAGCTTGAACACGGCCAGGGAGTCGATGTTGTAGGTGAAGGATTTATCAGTGCCCGGGAACGCTACGCACTGGTAGTCCTTGCCTGCGACTTTCTTGGCCGCGGTCCATTCGCTCTTGGCCCAGTCGCCCATCATCTGCATGCCGGCCTTGCCGTTGATCACGTCGGCGGCAGCGATGTTCCAGTCACGACCGGCACGGTTCGGGTCCATGTAAGTGGTGAGTTTTTTAAGCTCGGTGAAGGCCTTGGTCATCTCGGCGCCCGACAGGGTTTTCTGATCGAGGTCCACCAGGGCTTTCTTGTAACCGTCGGCGCCCATGACCGAGAGCACCACGTCTTCGAATACGGTGCTGTCCTGCCAAGGCTGGCCACCGTGGGCGAGCGCGATGAAGCCTGCGGCTTTCAGCTTGTCACCAGCGGCATAGAATTCTTCGAGGGTGGTCGGGGCCTTGTCGATCCCGGCTTTCTTGAACACTTCCGGGTTGATCCACAGCCAGTTCACGCGGTGGATGTTCACCGGCACGGCCACGTAATCGCCTTCGTATTTCACGGTGTCGGAGACTTTCTTCGACAGCAGTCCATCCCAGTTTTCCGCTTTGGCAACGTCCTTCAGGGTGTCGGTGCTGAGCAGGCCGGTGCTGCCCCATTCCTGGATGTCCGGGCCCTTGATCTGCGCAACGCCTGGCGGGTTACCGGCCACGGCGCGGCTCTTGAGTACGGTCATTGCGGTGGAGCCACCACCGCCGGCGACTGCGCCGTCCTTCCAGGTAAAGCCGTCTTTTTCGACTTGGGCCTTGAGGACATCGACCGCTGCCTTTTCGCCACCGGACGTCCACCAATGCACGACTTCCACCGAACCTTTGGAGTCATCGGCAAAGCTTGCGAGCGGGAACGCGGAAAGAGGAACCAGTGAGGCGAGAGAAATGACAGTAGCGAGGCGAGAAATCGCATTCATCTAAAAGTACCTTTCTTGTTGTTATGCATTGCAAGTCTGGTGCTTGCGCTGCACAGGATTTTAACCAGCGCACATCCCTTCGCAGGTAACGAAGGGACGCGCGAATGTCACCACATGGTTACACAGGAACGCTCTGGGACAACTGTCCCAGAGCCGTGGCCATGCTCGGTGCCAGAGGTAGGCGCGGAATCAGCAGTGCCTGCCAGGCGTGGTAGAGGTCGGGTTTGCCGGCCCAGATGTCGGCGCTGGGGCGGTTCAGCGGGTCGAGTTCGTGGTGCCAGCTGCCGTCGCAACGGTCGATGAAATGCTTGTCACAAAATTCCCAGAACAGCCGGTACCAGTGCTCGTACTGCGCATCGCCCGTGCGTTTGAGCAAGGCGCTGGCGGCGGCGCTGGCTTCGCAATGGGTCCAGTGCAGGCGATGGCGGACCACCGCGCGATTGTCCCAGTCCAGGGTGTAGACGATGCCCGGTGCGCCATCGACGTCCCAGCCATGACGGCAGTTGTGTTCGAAGAGTTTTTCCGCATCGGTGGCCACCCAGCCCGGCGTGAGCATGCCGGCCTGTACCCGAGCCGCTTCCAGGTGCAGTAGCAGCCGCGCCCATTCGAAACCGTGGCCCGGGGTGGTGCCGTAAGGGCGGAAACCGTCGGCGGGATTGTCGTGGTTGTACTCGCGCAGCGGTTGCCAGTCGCGGTCGAAATGCTCGACCACCAGATAACCATTGGCGGCTGCATGGCCATGAATCACCCGCTCGACGATGCGCTGGGCGCGGCACAGCCAGCGGTTGTCGTCGGTGACGTCGGCCAGGGCGAGGAAGGCTTCGGTGGCGTGCATGTTGCTGTTGGCACCGCGATAGGCTTCCTCTTCGCTCCAGTCGCGATTGAAGGATTCGCGCATGGCGCCCTCCTCCTCGCTCCAGAAATACGTGTCGATGATGTCGATCGCATCATCGAGCAAGGCCTGCGCACCCGGTCGTTGCGCGACCACCGCGGAGCTGGCGGCCAGCGCCACGAACGCATGCAGATAGGCGTTCTTGCCGGTGTTGCCGTCACGGTGCTCGGCCACCGCGAACCAGCCGCCATGCAGCGCATCGCGCAACGGCCCGCGCAGCGCCTGGATGCCGTGATCCACCAACTCGGCAAACCCCGGCAGGCCCTGGATATGGGCCATGGCGAAGCTGTGGGTCATGCGCGCGGTGTTCATGGTTTCGGCTTGCGCATCGGCCGGCAGATGGCCGCGCTCATCGAGATTGCCGAAGCCTTCAGGCAGCTTCGA
Source organism: Pseudomonas sp. REP124 (assembly GCF_020164475.1). Classification (GTDB taxonomy): domain Bacteria; phylum Pseudomonadota; class Gammaproteobacteria; order Pseudomonadales; family Pseudomonadaceae; genus Aquipseudomonas. The sequence goes on from NZ_JAIQWX010000185.1 coordinate 8,362, forward strand.
AGCCTTGGCAAACGCCAGCAGGCGCAGGCCTTCGGTGGCGAGCCATTGCTGATGGGCAGGTGCGTTGAGCCAACTGCTGAAGGCAGGTTGGAAGGTGTGCATGGGGGACCTTTTTTGTTGTTATGACTGAGGGGCAGTCTAAACAACGGGGGATGGCGGGCTTGTAACGAAGGGGGCGAGTTATGTCACCAAGCTGTGACAATTATGCGGTGAGTAATATTTGTGGCGAGGGGGCTTGCCCCCGTTGGGTGGCGAAGCCGCCCCAAAACCTGCAATTGGTGTGTGTCAGACATACCGAGTGCTATGGATTTGCGACTGCTGCGCAGCCGAACGGGGGTAAACCCCCTCATCACAGGGTTTTGTGTCAATCAACGGAGCGCGGCAACTGAAGGGTCACCCGCAACCCACCCTCGCGCAGGTTCTGCAGACTCACTTCCCCACCATGGCTATGGGCAATATTGCGGGCGATGCCCAGCCCCAATCCATACCCCTGTTGCTGCCCCGCCAGGCGGAAGTGCGGTTCGAACACCTGCTCCAGCCGCTGCTCGGGAACCCCCGGGCCTTCATCATCGACATGGAGCACAAAGGCGCTCTCGTCGTCATCGATGTGCAGATGCGCGTTCTGCCCGTACTTCAACGCATTGTCGATCAAGTTGCCGATGCAACGCTTGAGCGCCAGCGGCTTGCCCGGATAAGCCGCGAGCGCCCGACCCTGCTGGGTCACGCGACCGTTGCCATTGGGCGCCACGTACGGCTCCACCAGGCACTCGAGCACATGGTTGAGATCCACCGACTCGATGTTCTCGTGAATGTCGGTGTCCTTTACGCATTGCAGCGCACCCTTGACCAGCAGTTCCAGCTCATCCAGATCGCGGCCGAACTTGGCTTGCAGCTTTTCGTCTTCCAGCAGTTCGACCCGCAGGCGCAACCGGGTAATCGGCGTGCGCAGGTCGTGGGAAATCGCGCTGAACAACTGGCTGCGTTCGGTCAGGTAGCGACTGATGCGCTCGCGCATGGTGTTGAACGCGCGGCCCACTTCGACCACTTCACTGCCACCGCCTTCGGCCACCGGTTCCACATCGGCGCCCAGCGACAATTCCCGTGCCGCCCGCGCCAGACGCTTGAGCGGCCGGCTCTGCCAGTGCACCAGCAGGCCGATGAACAACAGCAGAAAACCGCTGGTGAGAATGATGAACCACACCTGCTGCGCCGGCAGGCCCTGCTCTTCAAGACTGGTGTAGGGTTCGGGCAGCAGCGAGGCGATGTACAGCCATTCACCGGGCGCCATCTGGATCTGCGTCACCAGCACCGGTGGATTCACCGGTTCCAGGGTCAGCGCATAGTGCGCCCAGGAGCGCGGCAACTCGTCGAGTTTCAGGCCGCCATTGAAAATCCGCAGATCCTCGGGGCTGACGAAAGACACCGAGATGTCGGTGTCCTGACCGAGGGACTGACGCAGCACTTCGTCCACCGCTTTCATCACCGCCAGCTTGCGCGGCGTGATCGGCAACACTTCCATACCCAGGGGTTTGTCGTTGAGTGTCACGACGAATCGCGTGCCGCCCATGCTGCGCAACTGGTCGAGCACCAGCGGCCGATAGGCCACCGGCAACGAGCGCAAGTAACTGACACTGGCGTTCATCGAATGGGCGAGGCTGCGGGCGCTGGTGACCAGGCCTTCAAGCTGCGTGGCGCGCAGTTGCGAGACCCAGATCACGCTCGACAGCGCCTGGGCGAACAACACCGCCAGCAACGTCAGCAGCAACATGCGCCCGAGCAGCGAACGCGGCATCGGGATTCGTTTTATCAGCTTGCGCAAAGAATCAGTGAGCATTGCTGGCGACCACATTGGCTGCCAGTTGGTAACCACTGCCACGCACGGTGCGGATCAGCCGTGGCGGTTTTTCCGTGTCGCGCAGGCGTTGGCGCAGGCGACTGACCGCCATGTCGACGATGCGATCGAGCGGCATCAGTTCGCGCCCCCGGGTGGCGTTGCCGATGGTATCGCGGTCGAGAATTTGCTGAGGGTGATCGAGGAACAGTTTCAACAGGGCGAAATCGGCCCCGGACAAAATCACTTCTTCGCCATCGATGTGGAACAGCCGGTGGCTGACCATGTCCAGCCGCCAGTCATCGAAGGCCAGCACTTCACTGCCGGAACGATCCTGACCGAACTGGGCGCGGCGCAACAACGCCTTGATGCGGGCCTGCAATTCGCGGGGACTGAAGGGTTTGCCGAGGTAATCGTCGGCACCCAGTTCCAGGCCGATGACCCGGTCGGCCTCGTCGGAACTGGCGGTGAGCATGATGATGGGCACTTGCGCCCGGCGCGGGTGTTGGCGAATCCAGCGACACAGACTGAAACCGTCTTCGTCCGGGAGCATCACATCGAGGATCACCAGATCGCTGGGTTCGTCGTTGAGGGCCTGGCGAAAACCGGCGCCATCGGGCGTGGTACGAACCTGGAAACCGGCGCGGGTCAGGTAGGTGTCCAGCAACTCGCGTATCTCTTGATCGTCATCGACCAACAATATCGACTTGTTGACTGAGCTCACGGGGCGGCGTCCTTGTTGTTTGAATTGGGCGGATTATGCCTTAAGCGCTGAACCTGCAAACACCACATCACCAATGTGGGAGCGGGCTTGCTCGCGAATGCGGTGTGTC
>NZ_JAIQWX010000186.1 GCF_020164475.1 Pseudomonas sp. REP124
CAAGCCTCGCTCCTACAGGGGGATCGCGTTACAGAACAAGAATGTTGTCATCCGCCGTGATCGCCCGAACCGAGGTCCCATCAACGAACCACCTCACGAGTGAATCGAACATGAGCGCCAACGTTGACCTGAACAATCGCCCGGACTACGACCAGGTTCTGCAGGACATTGCCGACTATGTCCTCAATTTCCGCATCGAGTCCGAAGAAGCCCTGAACACCGCCCGCAACTGCCTGATGGACACCCTGGGCTGTGGCTTGCTGGCGCTGCGTTTTCCCGAGTGCACCAAGCATCTGGGACCGGTCGTTGAAGGCACGGTGGTGCCGTTCGGTGCGCGGGTGCCGGGGACGTCCTATCGGCTGGACCCGGTCAAGGCGGCGTGGGACATCGGTTGCACCGTGCGCTGGCTCGATTACAACGACACCTGGCTGGCCGCGGAGTGGGGCCATCCGTCGGATAACCTCGGCGGCATCCTCGCGGTGGCTGACCATTTATCACAAAGGCGTCTGGCCAGTGGCGATGCGCCGCTGACCCTGCGTACAGTGCTCGACGCGATGATCATGGCCCACGAGATTCAGGGCGTGATTGCGCTCGAGAACTCCTTCAACCGCGTCGGTCTCGATCACGTGATCTTGGTGAAAGTCGCCTCCACCGCAGTCACCGCCAAATTGATGGGGGCCAACCGCGAGCAGCTGTTGTCCGCGTTGTCCCATGCGTTCGCCGACGGTCAGGCACTGCGTACCTATCGTCATGCGCCGAATGCCGGGTCGCGCAAGTCCTGGGCGGCGGGGGATGCTTCCAGTCGGGGTGTGCGTCTGGCGGACATCGCCATGCGCGGTGAAATGGGCATTCCCGGGGTGCTGAGCGCGAAACAGTGGGGTTTTTACGACGTGTTGTTCAGCCATACCAACAACGATCTGGCGCTCAAGCCCGAAGACCGGCGCGCTTTCAGCTTCTCGCGGCCGTACGGCAGTTATGTCATGGAGAACGTGCTGTTCAAGATCAGCTTTCCGGCGGAGTTTCACGCGCAAACCGCCTGCGAAGCGGCGGTGATCCTGCATCCGAAGGTGCGCAATCGTCTGCACGAAATCGACAGGATCGTCATTACGACTCAAGAGTCGGCGATCCGCATCATTTCCAAGGTCGGTCCGCTGGCCAACGCCGCCGACCGCGATCACTGCATCCAGTACATGACCGCCGTGCCGCTGGCCTTCGGCAATCTGGTGGCCGAGCACTACGAGGACGGTTTCCACCGGGCGCATCCGATCATCGATGTGCTGCGCGACAAGATGGTCATCGTCGAGGATCCGCGCTTCACCCGGGAATACCTGGAGGCCGACAAGCGTTCGATTGCCAATGGGGTGCAGGTGTTTTTCAAGGACGGTTCCAGCACCGAAAACGTAGTGGTGGAGTACCCGGTGGGGCATCGCCGGCGGCGGGCCGAGGGGATTCCATTGCTGGAGGACAAGTTCAGGGCGAACCTGGCGACAAGGTTCGCCGGGCAGCGTTGTGAGGAGATTTTTGCGTTGTGCAAGGACCAGGCGCGGCTTGAGGCGACTGCGGTGAATCGGTTTATGGATTTGTTTGTGGTCTGATAGACCGCGTTATCGTTCAATCGCGAGCAGGCTCGCTCCCACAGGGGTATTCAGTGGACACAGGATTTGCGAACGACTGTAGTCCATTGTGGGAGCGAGCCTGCTCGCGATAGCGGCCGAACAGACGCCGCAGAATTACTTGAACCGCCGCTCCACCCCTTTCTCCACAAGAATCTTCGCCGAGATTTCTTCAACGGAAAAATGTGTGGAGTTGATGTTCGGAATGTTCTCGCGACGGAACAGATTCTCCACCTCGCGCACTTCGAACTCGCACTGGGCGTAGCTCGAATAGCGGCTGTTGGGCTTGCGCTCGTTGCGGATCGCGGTCAGGCGGTCGGGGTCGATGGTCAGGCCGAACAGCTTGTGCTGGTGGGCGCGCAGGGCGTTTGGCAGGGTCAGGCGCTCCATGTCGTCTTCGGTCAGCGGGTAGTTGGCCGCGCGAATGCCGAATTGCATGGCCATGTACAGACAGGTAGGTGTCTTGCCGCAGCGCGACACACCCACCAGGATCAGGTCGGCCTTGTCGTAGTAGTGCGTGCGGGCGCCGTCGTCGTTGTCGAGGGCGAAGTTCACCGCCTCGATCCGCTCCATGTAATTGGAGTTGGAGCCGATCGAGTGGGATTTGCCGACGGAATAGGAAGAATGCTCGGTCAGTTCCTGTTCCAGAGGCGCCAGGAAGGTCGAGAAAATGTCGATCATGAAACCATTGGAAGTTGCGAGGATCTCACGAATGTCCTGATTGACGATGGTATCGAAGATAATCGGACGAAAGCCGTCGACTTCGGCGGCTTTGTTGATTTGTTGTACCATGGCCCGCGCTTTATCCACGCTGTCGATGTACGGCCGCGTGAATTTGCTGAAGGTAATGTTTTCGAACTGCGCCAGAAGGCTTTGACCCAGGGTTTCGGCAGTGATGCCGGTGCCATCGGAGATAAAGAAAGCAGATCGTTTCATTTGCACCTTGGGCCTTAAGCTAGTGACGAATCTTGGATATGATAGGCGCGATTTGCCGGCCGCCAATGGCCGGCATTCTCACTTATTTTCCAGGTCCAGGCCATACAGCCGGCAAACGCCCCCTTTGGCAGCCGGCTTCTGAGCTTTTCCAACACAGTTAGTGGAGAGATCACCTTGGTAGAGTACGTAGTTTCCCTCGATAAGCTCGGCAAACACGATGTTGAGCATGTGGGGGGCAAGAACGCATCCCTGGGCGAGATGATCAGCAACCTTGCAGGTGCCGGTGTATCGGTGCCCGGTGGCTTCGCCACAACCGCTCAGGCGTATCGCGACTTCCTGGAACTGAGCGGCCTGAACCAGCAGATTCACGACGCCCTGGATGCACTGGACGTCGATGATGTGAATGCTCTGGCCAAAACCGGTGCCCAGATCCGTCAATGGATCATGGAAGCCGAGTTCCCCGAGAAACTGAACGCCGAAATCCGCACCGCATTCGCCACCCTGTCCGCCGGCAATCCCGACGTGGCCGTGGCCGTGCGCTCTTCCGCTACCGCAGAAGACCTGCCGGACGCTTCCTTCGCCGGTCAGCAGGAAACCTTTTTGAACATCCGTGGTGTGGAAAACGTCATCCGCGCCGCCAAAGAGGTGTTCGCCTCCCTATTCAACGATCGCGCGATTTCCTATCGCGTGCATCAGGGCTTCGACCACAAGTTGGTTGCCCTGTCGGCCGGCGTACAACGCATGGTCCGTTCCGAAACCGGCACCGCCGGCGTGATGTTCACCCTCGATACCGAATCCGGTTTCCGCGACGTCGTGTTCATCACCGGCGCCTACGGCCTGGGTGAAACCGTCGTACAAGGCGCGGTGAACCCGGACGAATTCTACGTCCACAAGAAAACCCTGACCGATGGTCGTCCGGCCATCCTGCGCCGCAACCTGGGCAGCAAGGCCATCAAGATGATCTACGGCGACGAGGCCAAGGCCGGTCGTTCGGTCAAGACCGTCGACGTCGACAAGGCCGATCGCGCGCGTTTCTGCCTGACCGACGCCGAAGTCAGCGAGCTGGCCAAGCAGGCGATGATCATCGAGAAGCACTACCAGTGCCCGATGGACATCGAATGGGCCAAGGACGGTGACGACGGCAAGCTGTACATCGTGCAGGCCCGTCCGGAAACCGTGAAGAGCCGCACCCAGGCCAACGTCATGGAACGTTACCTGCTCAAGGAAACCGGCACCGTGCTGGTGGAAGGTCGTGCCATCGGCCAGCGCATCGGCGCCGGCAAGGTCCGCATCATCAAGGACGTGTCCGAGATGGACAAGGTCCAGGTCGGCGACGTACTGGTTTCCGACATGACCGACCCGGACTGGGAACCGGTCATGAAGCGCGCCAGCGCCATCGTCACCAACCGTGGCGGACGTACCTGCCACGCGGCGATCATCGCCCGTGAGCTGGGCATTCCGGCCGTGGTCGGTTGCGGCAACGCCACCGAACTGCTGAAGGAAGGCCAGGGCGTGACCGTTTCCTGCGCCGAAGGCGACACCGGTTACATCTTCGAAGGCGAACTGGGCTTCGACATCAAGAAAAACTCCGTCGACGCCATGCCGGACCTGCCGTTCAAGATCATGATGAACGTCGGCAACCCGGACCGTGCCTTTGACTTCGCACAGCTGCCGAACGCCGGTGTGGGCCTGGCCCGCCTGGAGTTCATCATCAACCGCATGATCGGCGTGCACCCCAAGGCACTGCTGAACTACGACGGACTGCCGCTGGAAATCAAGGAAAGCGTCGACAAGCGTATTGCCGGCTACAACGATCCGGTCGGCTTCTACGTCGAGAAACTGGTCGAAGGCATCAGCACCCTGGCGGCGGCGTTCTATCCGAAGAAGGTCATCGTGCGTCTGTCGGACTTCAAGTCCAACGAATACGCCAACCTGATCGGCGGCAAGCTGTACGAGCCGGAAGAAGAAAACCCGATGCTGGGCTTCCGTGGCGCTTCGCGTTACATCAGCGAATCGTTCCGTGACTGCTTCGAACTCGAATGCCGCGCCCTCAAGCGCGTGCGCAACGAGATGGGCCTGACCAACGTTGAAATCATGGTGCCGTTCGTCCGTACCCTGGGCGAAGCGAGCCAGGTGGTGGATCTGCTGGCTGAAAACGGTCTGGCTCGCGGTGAAAACGGCCTGCGCATCATCATGATGTGCGAACTGCCGTCCAACGCGATCCTGGCGGAAGAATTCCTCGAATTCTTCGACGGTTTCTCCATCGGCTCCAACGACCTGACCCAGCTGACCCTGGGCCTGGACCGCGACTCCGGCATCATCGCGCACCTGTTCGACGAGCGTAATCCGGCGGTCAAGAAGCTGCTGGCCAACGCCATTGCCGCCTGCAACAAGGCCGGCAAGTACATCGGCATCTGCGGTCAGGGCCCTTCGGACCACCCGGACCTGGCCAAGTGGCTGATGGAACAAGGCATCGAAAGCGTCTCGTTGAACCCTGACTCCGTACTGGAGACCTGGTTCTTCCTGGCAGAGGGTCAGGCTTCGGCTTGATCACGCGATCCCCTGTAGGAGCGAGCTTGCTCGCGATGCACTCAAGAACACCGCGGGGCATCTGATGCCCCGCGTCATCGTTGGCGACCATCGCGAGCAAGCTCGCTCCCACAGAGACCAAGATTCAAGCAGGGCGGGCTCCTCCGGAAGCCGCCCTTTTTTGTGCAAGAGATTATGCAAAGCAGCAGCAACCTATTTCCTGTCGCCCTGATCAGCGCCGAACGACGCGGTGATCTGAGCGAAGATGTCTATCGTTTGAAACCCGCGAACAGCCCGGATGCCAGCGTCGAAATCGCCGTGACGCGTCTGGGCATGGCCGATGACTCGGCAGTGCGCGGCGTGCCGGTCATTCTCCTGCACGGCAGCTTTTCCAACCGACGCTTCTGGTTTTCCCCCAAGGGCCTGGGCCTGGGCGCGCATCTGACGCGGCTGGGGTACGACGTGTGGATTCCGGAAATGCGCGGCCACGGCCTGTCCCAGCGCAATCTGGACTACCGCAAGAACCGCGTCGCCGACTACGCGCGCTACGATCTGCCGGCCATTGGCGCCTTCGTGCGCGAGCAAAGCGGCCAGATTCCGCACTGGATCGGCCATTCGCTGGGTGGCATTACTCTGGCGGCGGCCTTGGGCGGTCAATACATCGGTGAGCCGGTGGTGGCATCCGCGGCGTTCTTCGGCACCCAGGTCAGCCGCACCTACTGGCCGTTGAAAATCCCGCCTGTGGAGTGGAGCGGGCGCTTCATTCTCAAGCGTTTCGCCCAGCTGTCCGGGTCCCGGCTCAAGCGCGGGCCGGAAGACGAGCCCATCGGCCTGGCCCTTGAGAGCATGCGCTGGTACGGCCTGTTCGGGCGCTTTGGCGATGCCGACAAGGACTGGTGGGCCGGCTTGGCCGAAGTCCAGGTGCCGGTGCTGGCGGTGAGCGCGGCAGGGGATCATCAGGATCCGGCCTGGGCGTGCCGCAAGCTGTTCGAGCAGTTGGGCTGCGAGCACAAGCAGTTCATCAATCTGGGGCGCGAGCAGGGTTTTACCGAGAATTTCGGGCATGTGGAGATGCTGGTCAGCAAAGCCGCGCAGACCGAGGTATGGCCTCTCGTAGCCCGTTGGTTGGCGGATCAGCACACCCCATTGCTGGGTGAACAAGCGGACGTTGCCGCGGCAATCTAAGCTGGAGGCTCTAACAGGGGCATTCCGCTCTGGTCGGCTTGAGGCTAAGATATGACGGTTTGAGCTGTTCTGGTCATTTTCGATGATCGAATCATCAATGATGTTCGTGCTTTCTTCCTCTTTACAGGAGTTTCTCGATGATCCATTACCTCACGCCTGACCTGTGCGACGCCTATCCGGAGCTGGTGCAGGTGCTGGAACCGATGTTCAGCAATTTCGGCGGCCGTGATTCCTTCGGCGGCGAAATCGTGACCATCAAATGTTTCGAAGACAACTCGCTGGTCAAGGAACAGGTCGAACTCCAGGGCAAGGGCAAGGTACTGGTGGTCGATGGCGGCGGCTCCCTGCGCCGCGCACTGCTGGGCGACATGCTCGCCGAGAAAGCCGCGAAAAACGGTTGGGAAGGGCTGGTGATCTACGGTTGCATTCGTGACGTCGACGTCATCGCGCAAACCGAGCTGGGCGTCCAGGCGCTGGCCAGCCACCCGATGAAAACCGACAAGCGCGGCATCGGCGACCTGAACGTTGCCGTCACCTTTGCCGGGGTGACTTTCCACCCAGGCCACTACATTTATGCGGACAACAACGGCGTGATCATCTCGCCGAGCCCGCTGAAAATGCCTGAGTAAAACCTGACAGAAGGAATGCGGATGTTCGAGGAAGAAAACGCGCAGTGGGGATTGGTCCACGCCCTGGTGCTGGACGGTAAAGGCGGTGCGCGTTCGATAGCCCGGACAGAACTCGACGATTTGCAGCTGCAGGCCCATGAAAGCCTGTGGCTGCACTGGGATCGCAGTCATCCGCAAACCCAGACCTGGCTGCGCAAATCCAGTGGTCTGAGCGAATTCAGCTGCGACCTGCTGCTGGAAGAAAACACCCGTCCGCGTCTCTTACAGCTTTCCGACAGCGAACTGCTGCTATTTTTGCGTGGTGTGAACCTCAACCCGGGGGCTGAGCCTGAAGACATGGTCTCGGTACGGATCTTCGGTTCCGCCCAGCGAGTGATTTCTCTTCGGTTGCGCCCGTTGCGCGCCACTGAAGAACTGCTGGCGCAACTGGAGGCAGGCAAGGGGCCGAAAACCGCATCTGAAATCATCCTCTATATGGCGCAGTACCTGACCAACAAGGTTCAGGATCTGGTCAGTTGCCTCTCCGAAGTGGTCGATGACGAAGAGGAAAAGCTGGATGCCGACGAACGGTATACGCCCGAACATGGAGAGGTTTTGCAGATCCGGCGCCGGGCTGCTGCGTTGAAGCGGTTCCTCGCTCCGCAGCGGGATATTTTCGGTCAGCTGACACGGATCAAATTGCCCTGGTTCGTCGAGGACGATGGCGATTACTGGAACGAATTGAACAACAGCTTGACCCGTTATCTCGAGGAGCTGGAATTGACCCGGGAGCGCGTGGGGCTGGTCCTGGAGGCTGAAGACCGAAGATTGAGCGTGCGCATGAACCGCACCATGTATCGCTTCGGGGTCATCACCGGGATCTTTTTGCCGATGAGCTTTTTGACCGGTCTTTTGGGGATCAACGTTGGGGGGATTCCGTTATCCGGAAGTCCTTATGGCTTCCTCGTCGCCTGCGTGCTGATGGTTTCGGTGGCGCTCGGGCAGTGGTGGTTATTCCGGCGTTTGCGCTGGGTCTGAATGTAAACCTTGTGACCCGACCAAATTTGACCGCGTCTTTCACAGACATCACGAGAGGTGCGTATGCACGATCCGTTTGAACAGTCTTTGCGTGACATGCTCAATGCCGAACCGTCCAGCCGGGACGAGGATGCGTGCCTTGGCCGCGTACTGAAAACCGCCAACCGCCAGGTCGGCGCCGGCGATCTGTTCAGTCTGCTGGGCCGCTGGCTGCCCGCCCTGATGATCGCTCTCAATAATGGCTCGGCCCATGTGGCGCCGGTGTCCCGTCTTCGTAAACCTAACGCTCGCACTGCTGATAAGGCTGATTGAATATGGAACTTGATCTCTGGACACAGAGCCTCGTCACTGCAATGACTGCGCTATGGACCAAGGTTGCGAACTTCATTCCGAACCTGTTTGGCGCACTGGTTGTGCTGCTGCTGGGTTTCGTCGTGGCCAAGTTGCTGGACACGCTGCTGTCCAAATTGCTGGCCAAACTGGGCCTCGATCGCCTGATGGGCGGTACCGGCCTGACCAAACTGATGTCCCGCGCCGGCCTGCAGGTTCCGATTTCGACCCTGATCGGCAAGATCGTCTACTGGTTCGTTCTGCTGATTTTCCTGGTTTCCGCCGCTGAATCCCTTGGCCTTGAGCGGGTTTCAGCTACGCTGGACATGCTGGCGCTGTATTTGCCGAAGGTTTTCGGTGCCGCGCTGGTGCTGCTGGTAGGTGTCCTGCTGGCGCAACTGGCCAACGGCCTGGTGCGTGGCGCAGCCGAAGGCGTGGGACTGGACTACGCTTCAGGCCTTGGGCGAATCGCCCAGGGGCTGGTCATCATCATCAGTATTTCGGTCGCGATCAGTCAGTTGGAGGTCAAGACTGACCTGCTCAACCATGTGATCGTCATCGTTTTGATTACCGTTGGTCTGGCGGTTGCGCTGGCCATGGGCTTGGGAAGCCGGGAAATCGCCGGTCAGATTCTTGCGGGAATCTATGTGCGTGAGTTGTACCAGGTTGGGCAACAAGTGCGAGTTGGAGAGGTCGAAGGGCAGATCGAGGAGATCGGCACGGTTAAAACCACATTGCTGACGGATGAGGGTGAGCTAGTCTCTCTTTCCAATCGGATCCTCCTCGAGCAGCATGTGAGTAGCCGCTAACCCGGCAAATCCTGCTAATGTATGCCGCCGCAAAAATGCCTGCTGATGCCGGCTGCGGCGGACATTGACCTGACTGTCGGCCCGACTTGTTTTGAATAAAGCCCAACCGCTATCCACGCGCTACGACCCCCGTGAGCTCTCTGATGAGGAGTTGGTCGCGCGCTCGCATACCGAGCTGTTTCACGTAACGCGCGCCTATGAAGAACTGATGCGGCGTTACCAGCGAACATTATTTAACGTCTGTGCACGATATCTCGGGAACGATCGCGATGCAGACGATGTCTGTCAGGAAGTGATGTTGAAGGTGTTGTATGGTTTGAAGAACTTCGAGGGCAAGTCGAAGTTCAAGACATGGCTATATAGCATCACGTACAACGAGTGCATCACACAGTATCGGAAAGAACGGCGAAAGCGTCGCTTGATGGACGCATTGAGTCTTGACCCCCTTGAAGAAGCGTCCGAGGAAAAGGCGCCGAAACCCGAGGAGAAGGGCGGACTTGATCGCTGGCTGGTGTATGTGAATCCGATTGACCGCGAAATTCTGGTGCTACGATTTGTCGCAGAGCTGGAGTTTCAGGAGATCGCAGACATCATGCACATGGGCTTGAGCGCAACAAAAATGCGGTACAAACGTGCTCTAGATAAATTGCGTGAGAAATTTGCAGGCATTGCTGAAACTTAGTTCAGCGCAAATATCTCTTACGTGTAGGCAAGTTCTGATAGAATTGCCGCCGAGTTGTCCCCCGGTTTGCGGGACTGCTTCACAATCACCAGATGGGGATTTAACGGATGAAACTGAAAAACACCTTGGGCTTGGCCATTGGTTCTCTTATTGCCGCCACTTCGTTCGGCGCTCTGGCACAGGGCCAAGGCGCAGTTGAAATCGAAGGCTTCGCAAAGAAAGAACAGTTCGACAGCGCTCGTAACTTCAAGAACAACGGCAACCTGTTCGGCGGTTCCGTTGGTTACTTCCTGACCGATGACGTTGAACTGCGTCTGGGCTACGACGAAGTGCACAACGTGCGTTCCGACGACGGTCGTAACATCAAGGGCGCCAACACCGCTCTGGACGCTCTGTACCACTTCAACAACCCGGGCGACATGCTGCGTCCATACGTATCGGCTGGTTTCTCCGATCAGAGCATCGGTCAGAACGGCAAGGGCGGTCGTGACCGCTCCACCTTCGCCAACGTTGGCGGCGGTGCCAAGCTGTACTTCACCGAGAACTTCTACGCCCGTGCCGGCGTTGAAGCTCAGTACAACATCGACAAGGGCGACACCGAGTGGGCTCCTAGCGTCGGTATCGGTGTGAACTTCGGTGGCGGCTCCAAGCCAGCCGCTGCTCCAGTTCCAGCTCCAGAAGTCTGCACCGACAGCGACAACGACGGCGTTTGCGACAACGTCGACAAGTGCCCGGACACCCCAGCCAACGTAACCGTTGACGCTGATGGCTGCCCAGCAGTTGCTGAAGTTGTTCGTGTAGAGCTGGACGTGAAGTTCGACTTCGACAAGTCGGTCGTCAAGCCAAACAGCTACGCTGACATCAAGAACCTGGCTGACTTCATGAAGCAGTACCCATCCACCACCACTACTGTTGAAGGTCACACTGACTCCGTCGGTCCTGACGCTTACAACCAGAAACTGTCCGAGCGTCGCGCAGCGGCTGTTAAGCAGGTTCTGACCAACCAGTACGGTGTTGAATCGTCCCGCGTTCAGTCCGTTGGCTACGGCGAATCCCGCCCAGTTGCTGACAACGCCACTGAAGCTGGCCGCGCTGTAAACCGTCGCGTAGAAGCGCAGGTTGAAGCCCAAGCTAAGTAATTAGCTCGCCGCTTTGAGAAAAGCCCGGCTTATGCCGGGCTTTTCTTTGCCTGCGATTTGGGAAAGCGCGTTTTCTGTAGGAGCGAGCTTGCTCGCGATGGACGCCCAGGCACCGCGGGGCATCAGGCTGCCAGCGTTATC
>NZ_JAIQWX010000187.1 GCF_020164475.1 Pseudomonas sp. REP124
GTAGGAGCGAGGCTTGCCCGCGAAGGCGTCAGTCCAGACGCAGCATCATTTGCCAGCCGCCGGCTGACTGTAGGGAAACAGCAAATCCACAAACCGCTCCGCCGTCGGCTGCGGCTCATGATTGGCCAGCCCGGCGCGTTCGTTGGCTTCGATGAATACGTACTCCGGTCGATCCGCGGCAGACACCATCAGGTCGAGGCCGACCATGGGAATATCCAGCGCCCGGGCCGCCCGCGCCGCCGCATCCACCAGGGTCGGATGCAGAATCCCGGTGACGTCCTCCAGAACCCCTCCGGTATGCAGATTGGCCGTGCGCCGGACAAACAGATGCTCGCCCGCCGGCAGAATGCTGTCGTAGTCGAAACCCGCACCCTGCAAGGTGCGCTCGGTCTCGTGGTCCAGGGGGATTTTGCTTTCGCCACCGGTGGCGGCCTGGCGTCGCCGGCTCTGGGCTTCGATCAGCGCGCGGATCGAATGCTGACCGTCGCCGATCACCTCGGCAGGTCGACGAATCGCCGCAGCGACCACTTCAAAGCCGATCACCAGAATCCGCAGGTCCAGACCTTCGTGGAAGCTTTCCAGCAGCACACGGCTGTCGAATCGGCGGGCCGCCTCGATGGCTTGCTGCACCTCTTCGATGCTCTGCAGATCCACCGCCACACCCTGACCCTGTTCACCGTCCAGCGGCTTGACCACCACCCGCTGGTGCTCGTCAAGAAACGCCAGATTGTCATCGGCATTGCCCGCCAGTTGCTGCGCGGGCAGCTTCAGACCGGCGGCCTTGAGGGTTTTGTGGGTCAGGCTTTTGTCCTGGCAGAGGGTCATGCTGACGGCGCTGGTCAGGTCGCTCAGGGATTCGCGGCAGCGCACCCGACGCCCGCCGTGGCTCAAGGTGAACATCCCGGCGTCGGCATCGTCGACCTGCACGTCAATGCCGCGACGCAAGGCTTCCTCGACAATGATCCGCGCATAGGGATTGAACTCGGCTTCGGGCCCGGGACCGAGAAACAGCGGCTGGTTGATGCCGTTCTTGCGCTTGATGGCGAAGGTCGACAGGTTGCGAAAGCCGAGTTTGGCGTAGAGGTTTTTCGCCTGTCGGTTGTCGTGCAGCACCGACAGATCGAGATAGCTCAAGCCGCGGCTCATGAAATGTTCCACCAGATGCCGCACCAGCACCTCGCCGACGCCGGGCCGCGAACAATGCGGATCGACCGCCAGGCACCACAGGCTGCTGCCGTTTTCCGGATCGTTGAACGCCTTGCGATGATTCAGGCCCATGACACTGCCGATCACCGCGCCGCTGTCCTCGTCCTCGGCCAGCCAGTACACCGGCCCGCCCAGATGACGTGGAGTCAGCAAGGTGGCATCGATGGGCAGCATGCCGCGGGCCTGATACAGCTGGTTGATCGCCTGCCAGTCCGCCTCGCTTTGTGCGCGGCGGATACGAAAACCGCGAAACACCCGGGTGGCCTGACGGTAATCGCTGAACCACAGGCGCAGAGTGTCGGATGGATCAAGAAACAATTGGGCCGGTTCCAGCCCCAGCACCTGCTGGGGCGCGGCGACGTACAAGGCGATGTCGCGCTCGCCTGGCTGCTCGTTGAGCAACTCCCGGGCGAGGCACGCAGCATCGGAAAACGTATGGCCGATCAACAACCGGCCCCAGCCGCAGTGCACTGCGATCGGTTCTGCGCCCAACTGGCTGCCGTCTTCGGCCAGGCGCGCCTGCAAGCGCTCGTAGGAGGGCGTCTGACCGCGCAACAGGCGTTGGCTGATGGCCGTAGCGTGAGGTTTCATCGATCAGATTCCTTGTTCGCTGAGCCACAGGTTCAGTGCCGCCAGCTGCCACAGCTTGGAGCCGCGGAGGGGCGTCAACTGGCCTTGAGGATCGGTCAGCAGGCGGTCGAGCATGGCCGGGTTGAACAGGCCCCGATCCTGGCTCGGGTCGAGCAACAGTTCGCGCACCCAGTTCAGCGTGTTGCCTTGCAAGTGCTTGAGGCCCGGCACCGGGAAGTAACCTTTTTTGCGGTCGATCACCTCGCTCGGAATCACCAGTCGCGCGGCCTCCTTGAGCACCTGTTTGCCGCCGTCCGGCAGCTTGAACTTGCCTGGCACTCGGGCCGACAACTCCACCAGCCGGTAGTCGAGAAACGGTGTACGGGCTTCCAGACCCCAGGCCATGGTCATGTTGTCGACGCGTTTGACCGGGTCGTCCACCAGCATCACCGTGCTGTCCAGGCGCAGGGCCTTGTCCACCGCCGCATCCGCGCCGGGTTGTGCGAAATGTTCCTTCACGAAGTCGCCGGCGGCGTCATTGGCAGTCAGCCATTTCGGCTGCACGGTGGCGGCGTAGTCCTCGTAACTGCGATCGAAGAAGGCTTCGCGATAGGCCGCGTAGGGATCGCTGGCGCCGTCGACCTGCGGATACCAGTGATAGCCGGCAAACAGTTCGTCGGCGCCCTGGCCGCTCTGCACCACCTTGCAGTGCTTCGACACTTCTCGGGACAGCAGGTAGAAGGCGATGCAGTCATGGCTGACCATCGGCTCGCTCATGGCCCTGAAGGCGGCGGGCAGTTGTTCGATGATCTCTTTTTCGTCGATGCGCAGTTGATGGTGGCGGGTGCCGTAGTGCTGGGCAATCAGGTCCGAGTACTGGAATTCGTCGCCGCGCTCGCCACCAGCGTCCTGAAAACCGATGGAGAAGGTCGACAGGTTCTCCACGCCGACTTCACGCAACAGGCCGACCAGCATGCTCGAATCGACACCGCCGGACAGCAGCACACCAACATCCACCGCCGCACGCTGACGGATCGCCACCGCCTCGCGAGTGCTGTCGAGCACGCGGTCGCGCCAGTCTTCGAGGGTCAGGTTCATTTCGTCGGCATGGGGGCCGTAGGGCAGGGTCCACCAGGTGTGCTGTTCGCTGCGGCCATCGGCATCGATGCGCATCCAGGTGGCCGGCGGCAGTTTTTCGATACCCGCCAGCAATGTGCGCGGCGCGGGGACCACGGCGTGGAAGTTCAGGTAGTGATTGAGCGCCACCGGATCGAGGATCGGGTTGATGTCGCCGCCCTTGAGCAGCGCCGGCAGCGACGAGGCGAAACGCAGGCGCTGGCCGGTGCGCGACAGGTAAAGCGGTTTGACGCCCAGACGGTCGCGGGCGATGAACAGGCTTTGCGTATCGCGCTGCCAGATGGCGAAGGCGAACATGCCGTTGAGTTTCGGCAGCAGCGCTTCACCCCAGGCATGAAAGCCCTTGAGCAGCACTTCGGTGTCGCCACCGGAATGGAACGTGTAACCGAGGCTTTCCAGTTCGGCGCGCAGTTCCGGGTAGTTATAGATCGCGCCGTTGAAGGCCAGGGACAGACCCAGTTGCTGATCGATCATCGGCTGCGCCGAGTGCTCCGACAGGTCCATGATTTTCAGGCGTCTATGGCCCAGGGCAATCGGCCCCTGACTGTGAAAGCCCCAGGCGTCGGGGCCGCGTGGTGCCAGGTGATGGGTGATTCGCTCAATGGCTGCAAGGTCTGCAGGTTGATTGTCAAAACGTAACTCGCCAGCTAATCCGCACATATATTCCTTACCGGTTTTTCCGTTGGGGAGGGTCAATCGATACCGCGCCAAAACGGCGGGTACTCAGAAACTGACCCGGCGGACTTCTCGTTAGTTTTAGATCAATGAGTTATAAGCCGAAGTAAGCGGTCGTCGGGCAAGGCAGATGGCGGGGGGAACGGGTGGTAAGTAACGCTGCACTGCCGACAGGCGGCAGGACGTAGGCTTGAGCGCTTCCGAACGCAATAAGGACATTGCCATGAAAGCGACTGCTACACCCCTGACCCCGGCGCAACGACTGGCCGCACTGGTGGAACACACCGGAGACCTGGACAAGGCCGAAGTGCTGGAGAAATCCCTTCCGGACTGGCTGGCCAAGGCGGACCTCGGTGTTATCCGTGCCTTGAAGGCCGACCTTGCCCAATCCCATCTGACCTACGCAAGAGCGTCTCAGGCGCTGGCAAAGCTCAAGCCGTTGGACGTGTTTTGCAAGGAAGAGCTGACCCGTACGCTCAAAACGAAGTGGAAGCGCGATGTCGACGTTGAGCGAGACACATTGCAGATCGTCGAGAAGGAGTTCACCGGCACCGGTCTTCTACCGCTCGGCTACGACGGAAAAATCACCACCACCTCCCACAGCCTGCTGCATGCGGCCATGGTCAATTTCACCGAGGCCAATGCGAAGCCCAATGGTTTTCTCGAAGAGTCCGCGATCAGGATCGACAACAAAGCTCAGACAGATCCCGAGATAAAACCCGCAAAATTCGCCGAGCTATGTCGTGAGCTGGACCTGGGCGGCAGTTACCAGCGCCATATCAACGAAATCCTGGCGGTGCCTGCAAAAAACGCCGTCATCACTGGCCCGGGTTCCGCTGATGTGCGCCGGCTCAGGTTGCTGGACATGCGCGTCGCCGCCCACATGGCCTTTTTGAAAAAGGACATCAGCGATGCGGCCTACAGGATGTTGCTCAAGGTCATCGAACGGGATGTCCCGCTCGCCCAGGCCAAAGACATCGCATACGACGGGGGACCGGTGCACTGGCAGGGGCTGGTCATTCATGACGCCAGCCTGTACGGCGTGCTGGTGTTCAGCAAGGCGTCCATCGACACCGAGCGCAATGCCCGGTGCGTGGTCTACATGCCCAACAATCCCCGCAGGCCGTTCTATGAATACACCTCGCTCGATGACCTGAAGACCTATCTGACGCTGCACCTGCAAAGCGAGAGTTTTCGCAAACACTTCGCCACGCACTTTCTCGCCGGCCACGACAAAGTCAGCTTTTTCAGCCGCTTCGACAAGGACAAGGTGCTTGGCGTGCTGAGTGCGTTGCCAGCTGACAGTTGTCCGGGGGATATCCTGTTCAGCGACTTCGTCAACAAGGCGGAGGAGGACGCGCGCATCCTTGCGATTCCGACCGAGACCGTCGATGCGCAAGAGCGGGAAAAGACCCTCCAGGCCCTGTTGGAGGCCGGTCTTCTGTTGTTAAACGCGGCGTCTTTTTTCGTACCCGTGCTGGGCCAGCTGATGCTGACCGTGGCCGTCGTCGAAATGGTCGGAGAAGTCTACGAGGGCGTGGAGGACTGGACTCACGGCGAGCACACCGAAGCGCTGTCCCACTTACTCAATGTTGTCGAAGGTCTGGCGCAGATGGCCGCTTTCGCCGCGGCAGGCAAGGTTGTGGGCAGCGCCATCGGCAAGGACGTGAAGGAGCCAGCAGTTTTTTTCGATGATTTCGAAGCGGTGACCCGCGCCGATGGCAAGGCCATGCTCTGGAAGCCCGACCTCAAAGCCTATCGACAGCCTGTGGAACTGGAGCCTGACGTACAGCTGGTTCCGCAAGGCATTTATACCCAGGGCACCTCTCATTCGATCCGCATGGACGGAGCCACTTTTCGAGTCTCCCGCAAAACGCCGAAGGATCCGTGGCAGATCAATCATCCAACTCGCCCGCAAGCCTTTCAGCCCGCCATTGAGCAAACCCTCGAAGGCGGCTGGCGCCATGTGTTCGAACATGCCCACGAATGGCCCGACGGCGGATACGCATTGAAACGTACCAATCCTCACCTCGGCGAACTCGGTAGCGACCTTGCGGCAATGGCCGATATCACCGGGCTGACCCCCGGTCGATTGCACCAACTGCATGAAAGCCGATTGAGGCTGCCACGGCGCCTGCACGATTGCGCCGAGCGCTTCAAGCTGGACCGGAAAATCACCGGCCTGATCCAGGCCATGGAACGAGGCGAAACCGCCAACACCGGGTGCGTGCAGGAACAGCTGCATGCCTTGCCAACGCTGCCCGGCTGGCCGGCGAAGCGCTTTATCGAAGTGCTCGATCAGAAAGGCGCCTCCATCGCGCGCTACCCGAAAACATCCCCGGCGAACGACCTGGTCAACTCCGTCCACGTCTACCGGTCGCAGCTGAACTCGGGTCAATTGCTCGATACGGTCATCAACGGTCTGTACCCGAAGGAAGTCGAAGCCATGATCGGTACGTCGACCAGCGAAGCGAAACCGGCACTGCTGGCGAAAAGAATCGCCAGCCATCTCAAGGCCAACCGCCAGCCGCTGTTCGATCGTCTTTATGAGGGCTACGACGGCACGGCCAGCGGTGATGTTGCGGTGCTGTGCGAGCAGGTTTCCGGACTGCCGACCCGTATCGCGCAGGAACTTCTGGAAGGTGTGAACGGCCGAGAACGGCATTTCCTCTTCGATCGCAAAATCCAGGGCTCGGATCTGGCCCGGGAAGTCGCGCAGGCGCAGTTTGCCCTGCGCCAGGACCGGGCAATCGCAGGCTTGCATCGGCCGCACCTGGCCAATACCGACACTGACACCCTGACGTTCGGGTTGATGGATCGGGTGCAGGGCTGGGATGAAGGTTTTCGTCTGGAGTTGCGGCAGGATTCCCGTACCGGGACTTTGCTGGGCGCTGTGGGGGAGGCGAATGCGACGTCGAGCGAGGTCATCGTCAAAGGGGCCACGGGCTACCAGGTCACCCGGAGCAGTGGCAACGTCTCTTCAACGGTGACCAGCGACAATCTGCTCCAGGCAATACTCGACACCTTGCCCGCTGCCCGGCGTACCCGCATGGGGTTGACCGGCGACGACACGCAGGATGGCGCGACACTACGCTATCGACTGGGCAAAGCCGGCACCGGGGATCCTGAGCGCAGCGCTCGGCTGCTGCGGGGTGAGCCCGATAAAACGGCCAAACATCTGTTGTCCTGCGTTCAGTTGGCTCCACCCGCGGCAAGCCGCCATTCCAGGAGCCTGTCTCGTAAAGTCCGAAAGCTCTATCCATTGTTTACCGACGTTCAGGTCTCGGCCTTTCTCGACAAGGCCGGCAGCACGCCGATGTTGCGCATGAATCGAATCCGCGAGCTGAGGCAGCAACTCGATGCCTTCCACAAGACCCTGCACGCCTGGCGCGACGATGAGGTGCAGATGGCCAAGCTGCCGGGGCGGCTTAACGATGTTCGGGTCAGTCGCCGTCAGGTGGCCAATGCCATCGAGAATTGCTGGCGCCGGGTTCCGCCGCCGCGCTGGCCGCTCAATCAGCCCCATACCACCCTTACGCTGGAGCGAAATCCCGTGGGATCGCTGCCGACACTCACCGAGCAGGATGTCGCCCATGTACGCACCTTGCTGATCAAGGACATGGAGGCCGGGGATGAACTGGCCTACTTCCTCAAACCTTTCAAGGGCCTGACCCGGCTGGAGCTGGACGGTAACAGGCTCAGCCGCTTGCCGGAAGCGCTGTCGCACATGCCCGACCTTCAACACCTGAGCCTGAATGACAATCGGCTGGTGCTGACCGAGCACACCTTGCGCAAGCTGGCGGACATGCGCGGGCTGCGAACCCTGTCGCTGGCCGGCAATCGATTGGGGGCCACGGTGGATGTCAGCAAGATGATCGATCTGCAAGGGCTGTTTCTCGGTTCGACCCATGCCACCGAATTGCCGGTGGGGCTCCAGCGCCTGCCGTATCTGGACATGGTGGATCTGCGCGGCAACGAGATCCGTACCTTGCCCGAGTGGCTGTTCGATGCACCGCAGCGCCTGGCCCAAACGATCAATCTGCGGCACAACCCGCTGTCCAGCGCGAGCTCGACCAAGCTCAAAAGTTACCGCGACAGGACGGGTGACGGGATGGGATACCTGGAAAACGACGTGGGGGTAATCAACGAGCAAATGGCCCGAGATCTGTGGATGCCGAAATCCACGGAACCGAACTTTGTTCGGCGCAACCACACCTGGCTGGCGCTGAAGAATCAACCGGCCTCCGATGGCTTTTTCCGCCTGCTCGCGGAGGCGGGGAGCACCGCCGACAGCCGTTATCTGCGCGAAGACATGACGCGCCGGGTGTGGCGCGTGATCGAGGCGACCGAGAGAGGGGCGGCATTGCGCGATCAACTGTTGTCGATGGCAGTGAAGTCCAACTGCGCGGATTCGGCGGCCACCATCTTCAGCAATCTCGAAGTGGCGGTGGAAATCGACAAGGTGGTGCGGCACTCGGTCAATGCGCACGACCGCGCCGCGCGGCTGATCAAGCTGGGGCGGGCGCTGTTCAATCAGGACTACCTGGACACGATCGCCCGGGAGAAGGTCAAGGCCAACCCTGCGCTCGATCCGGTCGAGGTGGTGCTGGCTTATCGCACGGGGCTTGCCGAACGACTCGATCTGATCGGGCAGCCCCATCACATGCGTTACGCATCGCTCGCCGGTGTGAAGCCTGCGGATCTGGATGCGGCGTACGGCAGAGTGATCAACGCGCAACTTTCATCCGACCTGCAGACGTACCTGAACGGGCGCACGTTCTGGGTCGACTTTTTGCGAGAGCACCATGGTAAGCAGTTCACGGATCTGGCTGAACCTTTTCATGAGCGCATGGAGACTGCGTTCGAGAGTCAGGGAAAGCTGGGGGACAAGTATCGGGCGAAGGTAGACGGAATCATGGAAGAGATGTATACGGCGGAAAAAGGGCTGCTGGAGCGATTGACCCGGGCGGCCCTCAACGCAGATGAATCACACGTCTGCTTTGCTCTGGATTGACCGCTGAAACGCCGTCCCCTGTAGCAGCTGGCGCAGCCTGCGTCCGGCTGCGAAGCAGTCGTGAATCAGGCACTGCAGTCTGTCAGACAGACCCAGTACACAGGTTTTGCGACTGCTGCGCAGCCGAACGCAGGCTGCTCCAGCTGCTACAGGTTTTACGCCTTGCCGCGGATCAGCCGCCGCAACGCAAAGCGATTCGGATGACAAGCCTCTGCCACAGCCCTCGGCAATGGCAACGGCTCGTCATCAAACCACGCGGCGAGCAATTCCCCCGACAGCGGCGCGGTGATCAACCCGCGGGAACCGTGCCCGCTGTTGACGTACAAACCCTCCAGCCACGGGCACGGAACGTCCGGCACCTGCCGGGCATCCTTGCTCAGGGCGCTGTAGGCCTCAGTGAAGGCCTGCACATCAGCCAGCGGCCCGACAATCGGCAGATAGTCCGGGCTGGTGCAGCGAAACGCCGCGCGACCTTCGAGGCTTTCCGGTTGCGGGGTATCGGCATGCAGCCGGGCGACCAGGTCCGGGGAAATCTCTTCAAGCATCTGCAGATTGCCGGCGTGCTCGGCCGCCGTCGGCGTCAGGTCTTCGTTGTTGAAATCGAAGCTGGCGCCCAGGGTGTGCTCACCCAGGCGAGCCGGCGCGACATAACCTTCGGCGCACACCACCGTGCTCAGCGACTGACTTTCAGCGGTTTGCGTCAGGCGAGTGATCTGCCCGCGAATGCGTTTGAGCGGCAACTCGGCGCTGTACGGAAAACGCTTGATCTCCGCAGCGCCGGCCAGGACCACCACCGGCGCCTCGGCCAGCAGGCGCTCACCGTCCCAGGCTTGCCACTGTCCTTCAGACCTGCGCAGTTCCAGCACATCGTGATGGGTGAGCGCGCGGATATCCGGCCGCGCCACCTGCCATTGGCACAACGCCGGTGGATGCACCCAGCCACCTTCGGGATAAAACAGACCGCCCGATTGCAGGCCGATCCCGGCTCGGGCTTCGGCCTGGGCCTGATCGAGAATGTGCAGCAAGTCTTCGGGAAAGGCCTCGGCCAATTGCTTCTGGCGCTCCGCTTCCTTGGCATTGAACGCCAGTTGCAGCACACCGCAATCAGCCCAGTCGACACCGCGCTGCAAGTGTTCGAGCAGGCGCCGGGTGTAACCGAAACCGCTGACGATCAATTGCGACAGGGCCGTGCCGTGGGCTGACAGTTTGAGATAAAGCACACCCTGAGGATTGCCCGACGCTTCCTGCGCCAGCCCATCATGACGTTCCAGCAGACTCACCTGCCAACCCCGCGCGGCGAGGCTGGCGGCGCTGGCGCAACCGGCCAGCCCTGCACCGATCACCAGCGCCCGACGTTCGCCGGTGTGTGGCGTGGGGCGGGCGAACCAGGGTTTGGCCGGGGCGGGCGCCGGTGTTTCTTCAGGCCAGCCAAGAAAGGCGCCGCGCAGGATTTCCCATTTATGGCCGATGCCCGGCGTGCGCTTCATCTTGAAGCCCGCCGCGTTCAGCAGGCGTCGCACCCAGCCGGTGCTGGTAAAGGTGCTGATGGTCGAACCGGGCGCGGCCAGTCGGGCGAGTTCGGCAAACAGCTCGGCGGTCCACATGTCGGGGTTTTTCGCCGGGGCGAAACCGTCGAGAAACCAGGCATCGATCTGCGCGTCCAGCTGCGGCAATTGCTCCAGTGCATCGCCGATTAGCAGGGTGAGGGTGACACGTCCGTTGTCCAGCACCAGGCGCTGGAAGCCTTGATGAATCGCCACGTATTGCGCCAGCAACTGATCGGCGAATACCTTGAGTTCCGGCCAGAGCGCCAGGGCGCGGCTGAGGTCGGTCGGGCTCAACGGGTATTTTTCGACGCTGACGAAATGCAGGCGTGCGCTCGCCGGGGCGTGTTGCTCGAACTCCTGCCAGGCGCAAAGAAAATTCAGCCCCGTGCCGAAACCTGTCTCGCCGATGACCAGCCGGCCACCTTCCGGCAGCGCAGCGAAGCGCTCGGCCAGACGGTTCTGCTCGATGAAGACGTAGCGGGTTTCTTCCAGCCCCGACTGATCGGAGAAATACACATCGTCGAACACTCGGGAATAGGGACGACCCTGGTCGTCCCAGTCGAGCTGGGCGTGGGGCATTAGAGGTTTCATGGCGGGCTCAGCAGGGGCAAAGGCGCCATTCTAGCCGATCGCGGGCCGGGTGCCTGATCCAGGGCAAGTACCACCTCAAGAGCTTCCCCCAAAATTCAACCATTCCCCGATTTTTTGGTCAGGCACCTTGTGGC
>NZ_JAIQWX010000188.1 GCF_020164475.1 Pseudomonas sp. REP124
CTTTTGATTTTAAAAGATCGCAGCCTCGTTTCACTCGTCAGCTCCTACACGTTCCCCCCTGAAAACCAGTAAACTGCCCGCCGTTTTTCGTTGAGTGTGTTTTCCATGCAAATTGCTCTGGCACCCATGGAGGGGTTGGTCGACAACATCCTGCGCGACGTGCTGACCCGGGTGGGCGGTATCGATTGGTGTGTGACCGAGTTCATTCGGATCAACGATCAGTTGCTCACGCCTGCCTATTTCCACAAGTTCGGTCCGGAACTGCTGAACGGTGCCCGCACCGCTTCCGGCGTGCCGCTGCGTGTGCAATTGCTCGGTTCGGATCCGGTGTGCCTGGCGGAAAACGCTGCGCTGGCTTGTGAGCTGGGTTCCGAGGTGATTGACCTCAACTTCGGCTGCCCGGCCAAGACGGTGAACAAGTCTCGGGGCGGGGCGGTGCTGCTCAAGGAGCCGGAGTTGTTGAACCAGATTGTCGAGCACGTCCGGCGTGCCGTGCCGGCGCATATTCCGGTGACGGCCAAGATGCGCCTGGGCTTCGACAGCCCGGATGGTTCGCTGGTTTGCGCCACGGCGCTGGCTGAGGGTGGGGCGGAGCATATCGTGGTTCACGCGCGGACCAAGACCGACGGCTATAAGCCGCCGGCGCATTGGGAGTGGATCCCGCGGGTGCAGGACGTGGTCAAGGTGCCGGTGTTCGCCAACGGCGATATCTGGAGCGTCGAGGACTGGCGTCGTTGCCGTGAGATCAGCGGCGTGGAAGACATCATGCTCGGTCGCGGCCTGGTGTCGCGTCCGGACCTGGCCCGGCAAATCGCCGCGGCGCGGGCCGGTGAAGAGGTGGTCGAGATGACCTGGACCGAGCTGCTGCCACTGCTCCAGGACTTCTGGTTGCAGGCCGTGGCGCAGATGACCCCGCGTCAGGCGCCGGGCCGTCTGAAGCAGTGGCTGGCGATGCTGACCCGCAATTATCCCGAGGCTGTTGATCTGTTCAACGTCCTGCGTCGCGAGACCGAGCTGGATCAGGTTTCGCGTTTGCTCGGTTTGCCGGTAGCGCAAGCGGCCTGAAAAAAATCTGCAAAAAATCTCTTGAAATGCAATCAGCGGTCCCTATCTAAGGGTTACGCGATGCCGAATTCGGGTCGCGGAGACGAAAAACTTGCTGATTGTTTTCAGGAGATTTGAACCATGACTACTGCATTTTCCCTGGCGCCTCTGTTCCGTTCCTCGGTGGGCTTCGACCGTTTCAACGACCTGTTCGAAACCGCCCTGCGTAACGAGCCTGGCAGCACCTATCCTCCGTATAACGTCGAAAAGCACGGTGACGACCAATATCGCATCGTCGTGGCGGCAGCCGGTTTCCAGGAAGAAGACCTGGAACTGCAAGTGGAGAAGGGTGTGCTGACCATCAGTGGCGGCAAGCGTGATGCGAGCGAAGGCGTGACCTTCCTGCATCAAGGCATCGCCCAGCGAGCCTTCAAGCTGTCTTTCCGTCTGGCGGACCACATCGAAATCAAGGCCGCGGGCCTGAGCAACGGCCTGTTGAGCATCGACCTGTTGCGTGTGATCCCGGAAGAAGCGAAAGCCAAGCGCATCCCGATCAACGGGGCGCAGAAACCGGCGCTGCAACACTAAGCCGGACAGTAAAAAAGGGCGCCAATGGCGCCCTTTTTTTGTGTCTGTGATTTAGCGTTGTCCGCCGATGTCCAGTGCATCCACCGTACGCGGATGACGGGACGAAAACAGCAGGCCGCCAGCGATTTGCCAGATCACCGCAAACGCGCCGACCAGGAACACGATGTCGCCGAAGGTGCGCACCCAGCGCAAAGTTTGCAGCAGATCCTGCTGCATGAACTCTTCACTGCGGGCATACCACAGGCCCTGGCTGGCGCTGGCGTAGAACTGCAGGATACCGATGGGTAGCAGACTGGTGACGATCATCAGCATCAGGCCGCCGTTGAGCCACCAGAAGCCGGTGTTCATCAGGCGATCGTTGAACTGCAGGTTCGGTCGCAGGTAACGCAGGATCAGCAGGCTGAAGCCCAGTGCCAGCGAGCCATATACACCGAACAGCGCAGCGTGGGCGTGCATTGGCGTGGTGTTCAGGCCCTGGATGTAATACAGCGAAATCGGCGGGTTGATCAGGAAGCCGAACACCCCGGCGCCGAGCATGTTCCAGAACGCGGTGGCGATGAAGAACTGCAATGGCCAGCGAATCCGCGCCATCCACGCCGCACGTTCCTTGAGCCGCCAGTTTTCCCAGGCTTCATAGCCCAGCAGAATCAGCGGCACCACTTCCAGGGCGCTGAAGGTGGCGCCCACCGCCATCACCGGTGTGGTGGTGCCGGAGAAATAGATGTGGTGGAACGTGCCGGGTACACCGCCGAGCATGAACAGCGAAGCCGAACCCAGGGTCGCGGTGGTGGCCAGGCGCTTGGACACCAGGCCCATGCTGGTGAAGATGAACGCCAGCGCCGTGGTGGCGAACACCTCGAAGAAGCCTTCGACCCACAGATGCACCACCCACCAGCGCCAGTACTCCATCACCGACAGGTTGGTGCGCTCGCCATAGAACAGGCCGGCACCGTAGAACAGGCCAATGGCAATCACCGAGCAGGCCAGCAGCGCCAGCAGGTTTTTGTCGCCGGGCTGGCGCAGGGCAGGCAGCATCGCGCGCAGCATCAGGACCAGCCAGAACACGATCCCGGCGAATTTGGCGATCTGCCAAAGACGGCCCAAGTCCACGTACTCATAACCCTGATGACCGAGCCAGAAGCTCCACTCGTGGGGCATCAGTTGCGCGATGGCGAGGAAGTTGCCGGCATAGGAACCGACGACCACCAGCACCAGGGCCCAGAACAGAATGTCCACGCCCAGTTTCTGCCATTTCGGGTCCTTGCCACCGTTGATGAACGGTGCGAGAAACAACCCCGCCGCGAGGAAGCCGGTGGCGATCCAGAACATCGCACTCTGCAAATGCCAGGTGCGGGTCAGCGAATAGGGGAACCACTTCGACAGGGGCAGGCCGTAGAAATCCTGGCCTTCGACCGTGTAGTGCGCGGTCACGCCGCCCATCAGCACCTGGAAGCCGAACAGCGCGCCGACCAGCAGCAGGTATTTGCCCAGGGATTTTTGCGAAGGGGTGAGTCTGATCAGGCTCAGAGGATCCTGCGAGGGAGCCTTGGGTTCGCCTTCTTCGTGGTTACGCAGAAACGCCCAGCCCCAGACCAGGAAACCGATCCCCGCCAGCAACACGACAATGCTGATAATCGACCAGACCATGTTTTCGGCGGTCGGGTGGTTGTCGATCAGCGGTTCATGGGGCCAGTTGTTGGTGTAGGTTGCCGTCTGGCCGTCACGCTCGGTGGCGGCCGCCCAGGCGGTCCAGAAGAAAAACTGCGTCAGCTGCTGGCGCCGGGTGGCGTCGGGCAGGGTGTTTTCCTTCATGGCGAAGCTTTCGCGGCTGTGGTGTAGCGAAGCGTCGTTGCCGAACAGGGCGTGGTAATAGGCGGCGGTTTGCGCGATGGCCTGGATGCGGCGCTCGCTGAGTACCAGTGTGCCGTTGACCGACTTGTTGCCGCGGTATTCACGCTTGAGCTGATGACGAAGCAGGGCTTGCTGGTCGTCATCGATTTGCTGGTATGACTTGCCGTAGTTTTGCTGTGCGGCCAGGTCGAGCCAGGCGAGCAGTTCGCGGTGCAGCCAGTCGGCGGTCCAGTCCGGAGCCTGGTAGGCGCCGTGGCCCCAGATGGAGCCCAGCTGCATGCCACCGATACTCTGCCAGACGGTTTGCCCGTCGAGGATGTCGGCGGAGCGGAACAGGGTGGTGCCGTCGGCGCTTTGCACCTGCTCGGGGATCGGCGGGGCCTGTCGATAGATTTCGTGACCGAACCAGCCCAGCAGGCAGAAGGTCACGCCGAGGACGCCAATCAGCGACCACCATAACTTGCGGTATTCACCCATGGATCACCTCAATATCAAAAAAAAAGCGCCCGCATAACGAGTATGCGGGCGCAGAAAACCCGGCCCTGTGATCGGGAAGAGGAGCCGGGGCGTTGCACAGGAGAATGATCGGCTGCCGTCGATCATTCTTCGGCGGGGCGGAGTGCAAGGCCGCCTGCCGAATGCGTGGCGCCAATGTACGGCGCGGCTGGCGTGGCGTCACTTGTACAGAGGGTCAGCAAGTTCATACACAGGTATGAAAACCGGGCACTCTGTAGGAGCGAGCACGCTCGCGATGGACGTCAACGATGACGCGGGGAGTCTGATTCCCCGCGGTGTTCTGTAGTGCATCGCGAGTGAACTCTCTCCTACAGGGGGAGAGGTGTATCGGGGCTATTGCAACAGCTTCTGGAATTCCTCGACCGGCAACGGCTGGCTATGCAGATACCCCTGATAAAAATGACACCCCAGCCCCTGCAAAAACTCCAGCTGCTCAGGCGTTTCCACGCCTTCGGCAATCACCTTCAATTCCAGGCTGCGGGCCATGGCGACGATGGCGCGGATGATTTCGGCGTCGTTGGGGTCGGTGGTAGCGTCACGGATGAACGACTGGTCGATCTTCAGCGTGTCCACCGGCAGGCGTTTGAGGTAGGTCAGAGAGGAATATCCAGTCCCGAAGTCATCCATCGCAAAACTCACCCCGAGTTTCTTCAGGCGGCGCATCTTGCTGATGGTGTCTTCAAGATTCTGAATGACGATGCCTTCAGTAATTTCCAGCTTCAGCATCGAACTGGGCAGACCGTAATGGGCCAGGCTTTCTTCTATGTGCTCGACGAAATCGTTCTGGCGGAACTGCCGAGGGCTGATGTTCACGCACAGGCTGAAATCATGGGGGTCCACCAGTCCGTTGGCGATCAGGTGCCTGAATGCCTGGCAGGCCTCATCGACGATCCAGGTGCCGACCTCCAGGATCAAGCCGCTGTCCTCCAGCACCTTGATGAACTCGGTGGGCGACTGAGCGCCGAGTTCCGGATGTGTCCAGCGCACCAGTGCCTCGGCCCCGACGATACGGTTCTGCCGGGCATCGAGTTGCGGTTGGTAATGCACGCGAAACTCGCCCCGTGACAGCGCCAGGCGCAGGTCGGTCTCCATGCGCAGCCGCTCGCTCGCGGCCTTTTGCATGGTGTTGTGGTACATCTGCGCGGTGTTGCGTCCCGAGTCTTTGGCCCGATACAGCGCAATGTCGGCGCGCTTGAGTAAATCAGTCGGCGTGGAGCCGTGATCGGGAATCAACGCGATGCCGATACTCGGCGTCACCTGCAGGCGCTGACCGTCGAGGAACATCGGTTCGGACAGCAATTCGCGCAAGGTGTCGGCCAATTCCAGAACCTGGAGGCTGACATCGTTGCGCGAACCTTCCAGCCCGCTGAGCAGCACCACGAATTCGTCACCACCAAGGCGCGCGACGGTGTCTTCCATGCGCACGCTGGCTTCCAGGCGCGCGGTGATGATCTTCAGCACCGTATCGCCCACCGGATGACCGAGGGAGTCGTTGATGTGCTTGAAGTGGTCCAGGTCGAGGAACATCAGCGCGCCGCGCAAATTGTGGCGCTTGAGCAGGGCGATCTGCTGGCTCAGGCGATCCATCAGCAGCGCACGGTTGGGCAGGTTGGTCAGCGGGTCGTGATAGGCCAGATGGCGAATCTGCGCCTCGGCGTTCTTCAGCAGGCTGACATCCCGGGCTGTCAGCAACAGGCACGCGGTTTCATTGAGGGTGATCGGCTCTACCGAGACTTCCACCGTCAGGAGATCGCCGCGCTTGTTACGCCCCAGCATTTCCAGGTGATGAACCCGGCCCTTGATCTGCAATTCCGCCAGCAGCGCCGAACGCTGTTTCTCCTCGGCCCAGATCCCCACTTGATACACCGTGCGCCCGATCACCTCGTCGGCGCGGTAGCCGGTCAGGCGGCAGAAGCCGTCGTTGACCTCCAGATAGCGCCCGGTGTCGCGTTCGGTGATGGTGATGGCGTCAGGGCTGGAGTGGAATGCCTTGGCGAACTTCTCCTCACTGGCCTTGAGCGCCGCTTCCGAACGTTGCTGCTGGGTGATGTCGCGCAGGGTGGTGACGACGCATGGCTGGTCGCCGACGCTGATCTGCCGGCTGGAAATCACGCAGGTCAGCAAATGTCCGTCCTTGTGTTGGACGATGATCGCCACGTTGTTCAGCGCCTGTTCGCGAATCACCTGTTCGATGCGTTGCAGGCTTTTCGCCGAGGCGTCCCACAGGCCGATCTCGTCCGCGTTGCGGCCGATCACGTCGTAGGTGGTCCAGCCGAAAGTCTGGGTGAAGCTGGAGTTGATTTCGATGAACTGGCCGGTGTCCTGGCGCGTCACGCAGATCGGGTCCGGGCTGACCTGGAACAGGGTGGCGAACTTTTCTTCGGACGCCACCAGACGTTGCTCGCGCTCTACCTGGTCGGTGATATCGAGCAGGGTGCCGGCCATGCGCAGCGGCAGGCCGTTTTCATCGCGGTACAGCCGGGCGCGGCTTTCCAGATAGCGGATGCTGCCATCGGGCAGTTGCACGCGATAGGTCAGCTGGTAGTTGCCCGCCGGGCCTTCGCGCAGGCTGCGGTAGGCGTCGCGCATGGTGTCGCGTTCGTTGCCGGGCACACCTTCGAAGAACTCTTCGAACGATTCATGGAAAGGTTTGGCTTCCAGCCCGTGCAATTGCGCCGCGCGAGCCGAGCCGTAGAGCATGCCGCTGGGAATGTGCCAGTCCCAGGTGCCCAGTTGCGCCGAATCCAGAGCCAGGTCGAGGCGTTCCTGGCTGTCTTTGAGGGCCTGTTCGGCGGCCTTGCGTTCAGTGGTGTCGAGAAAAGTACTCAGCAGATAGGGCTGGCCTTCGAGTTCAACATTTTGCGCACTGAGGATGCCGTCGTGAATCTGCCCGTTGCTGGCGCGCAATTGCACTTCCATGCTGATCAGATCGCCCTTGGCCTTGGTGGCCGTGACCAGTGCCGCGCGCTGTTCGGGGTGCACCCACAGGCCCAGTTCCAGGGTGGTACGACCGATGGCCTCCTGAACCGGCCAGCCGAACAGGCTTTCGAAGTACTGGTTGGCTTCGGTGATCAGACCGTCGTCCTGGCGGGTCAGCAGGACCATGTTCGGACACAGGTGAAACAGCGTGGCGAAACGCTTTTCCGAGCTGCTCAGCGCCTGTTCGCGCTGGCGCTGGTGGGTGATTTCACGAATCACCCCGATCATTCGGGGTCGGCCGTTCTTGTCCGGCAGCAGGCTGCCGTTGATTTCCAGCCAGTGCAGGCTGCCGTCGGGCCAGCGGATGCGGTGATGCATTGCCTGTTCCAGCGGCGCGCCGGCGATCACTGCGTGGAAGGCACGAACGGTTTTGGCCCGGTCTTCGGGGGGCAGCAAATCGAGGTATTCCAGATCCGCAGGCAACGGCTGGCGTGGGTCGAAACCGAACAGTGCCTGCGTACCCCGTGACCAACTGATCTGACCGCGCTCGATATCCCAATACCACGCGCCCAAACGTGCGCCGTTCAGGGCAGCCAGCAGTTGCGGGGCACTTTCCCAGCTCTGCTCGGAGCGTTTGGGGTCGAGTGCCTGGATGCGCGGCATGGGCGGAATACGGTCAACAGATTTCGGCATTGGCAAGCCTTGTACTGAAGTGGGCGTTTGTACAGGATTTCGCGGCTCTATAGGAGTAGCACAAGTTAGCCTTGAGTCCCTGGCAGATCGATCTGAGCATCCAGCAAGGCCATGAAGGCCCGTGCAGCGTTCGACAGCGTCCGTTCCGTGTGCAGGATATAGCCTAGCTGGCGCGAGAGCTGTATGCCCGGCAAAGGTACGCGTGCCACTTGATCATCGAGCATGGTCCGCGGCAGGACACTCCAGGCAAGGCCGATGGACACCATCATCTTGATGGTTTCCAGGTAGTTGGTGCTCATGGCGATGTTAGGCGTCAGGCCCTGGGCCTCGAACAGGCGCTGGACAATGTGATGGGTAAAAGTGTTGCCGCCGGGAAACACTGCCGGATGCCCGGCGATGTCCGACAGGCTGATCGCACCGTTGTTGAGCAGCGAATGCTCCGGGGCCACCACGAAATCCAGCGGGTCGTCCCACACCGGCGTGGCCGCGACCAGCGCGTGGGGATCGGGCGCCAGGGTGATGACCGCCAGCTCGGCGCGGCCATGCAGGATCTCTTCATAGGCCACTTCCGAATCCAGGAACTGGATATCCAGGGCCACCTCGGGATAACGCCGGGTGAACTCCCTTAATAAAGGAGGCAATCGATGCAGGCCGATGTGGTGACTGGTGGCCAGGGTCAGACGACCGGTCACCTCGCCGGTGAGGTTGGTCAGCGCACGGCGCGTATCATCAAGGACGTTGAGGATCTGGTAGGCCCGGGGCAGCAGGGCGCGGCCGGCCTCGGTCAGGCCGACTTCACGGCCCAGCCTGTCGAACAGGCGAACCTTCAATTGCTGCTCCAGCCCGGCGATGCGCTTGCTGATCGCCGGTTGGGTCAGGTGCAGGCGTTCACCGGCGCCGGAGAAGCTCCCCGTCTCGGCGATGGCAATAAAGGCATTGAGGTTGGCCAGGTCCATGTTGCATTCCAGTTGGTTATCCAAAGCATAAAAAATATGAATTTGAGTTATTTAATCTAACCCCATAGGATCAGCCTCACAAGCCAAAGGGTTATTGAATCTCTCAAGACCCAGGGCATAGAAACAAGCTGATGAGGAAACCGTCTGATGGCCGGCAAAACGCTCTACGACAAGCTCTGGGATTCGCATTTGGTCAAGCAGCGCGACGATGGCTCTGCTCTGATCTACATCGATCGTCACATCATTCACGAAGTGACTTCGCCGCAAGCCTTTGAAGGCCTGCGTCTGGCAGGGCGCAAGCCATGGCGCATCGATGCCAACATCGCGACCCCGGACCACAACGTACCGACGACACCTGAGCGCAAGGGCGGCATCGAAGCCATTGCCGACCAGGTCTCGCGCCTGCAGGTCCAGACCCTCGACGACAACTGCGATGAATACGGCATCGTCGAATTCAAGATGAACGACGTCCGCCAGGGCATCGTCCACGTCATCGGCCCGGAGCAGGGCGCGACCTTGCCGGGCATGACCGTGGTCTGCGGCGACTCCCACACTTCGACCCACGGCGCATTCGGTGCGCTGGCTCACGGTATCGGCACTTCCGAGGTCGAGCACGTGCTCGCCACTCAGTGCCTGGTCGCCAAGAAAATGAAGAACATGCTGGTGTCCGTCGAAGGCAAATTGCCGTTCGGCGTGACCGCCAAGGACATCGTTCTGGCCGTGATCGGCAAGATCGGCACCGCCGGCGGTAACGGCCATGCCATCGAATTCGCCGGTAGCGCGATTCGTGACCTGTCCGTCGAAGGCCGCATGACCATCTGCAACATGTCCATCGAGGCCGGCGCTCGCGTGGGTCTGGTGGCGGCTGACGAAAAAACCGTGGAATACGTGAAAGGCCGTCCGTTCGCGCCGAAAGGTGCGGAGTGGGATTTGGCGGTTGAAGCCTGGAAAGATCTGGTTTCCGACGCCGATGCGGTGTTCGACACCGTGGTTGAGCTCGACGCGACCCAGATCAAGCCGCAAGTCAGCTGGGGCACTTCGCCAGAGATGGTCCTGGCTGTGGATCAGAACGTGCCGGATCCTGCCAAGGAAACCGATCTGGTCAAGCGCGGTTCCATCGAGCGCGCCCTGAAGTACATGGGTTTGAGCGCCAATCAGGCGATCACTGATATCCAGCTCGATCGTGTGTTCATCGGTTCCTGCACCAACTCGCGGATCGAAGACCTTCGCGCTGCCGCAGTCATCGCCAAGGGCCGCAAAGTGGCCTCGACCATCAAGCAGGCCATCGTGGTGCCGGGCTCGGGTCTGGTGAAGGCTCAGGCGGAATCCGAAGGCCTGGACAAGATTTTCCTCGAAGCCGGTTTCGAATGGCGTGAGCCGGGTTGCTCGATGTGCCTGGCGATGAACCCGGACCGTTTGGAGTCCGGCGAACATTGCGCCTCGACGTCCAACCGTAACTTCGAAGGCCGTCAGGGCGCCGGTGGTCGTACCCACCTCGTCAGCCCGGCCATGGCCGCCGCCGCGGCAGTGAACGGTCGTTTCATCGACGTCCGCGATTTGATCTGAGGAGCGCAGCATGAAAGCTTTTACCCAGCACACTGGACTTGTCGCGCCTCTGGATCGTGCCAACGTCGACACCGACCAGATCATCCCGAAGCAGTTCTTGAAGTCGATCAAGCGCACCGGTTTCGGCCCTAACCTGTTCGACGAATGGCGTTACCTGGATGTGGGCCAGCCTTATCAGGACAACTCCAAGCGCCCGCTGAACAAGGACTTCGTCCTCAATGCCGAGCGTTATCAGGGCGCCAGCGTATTGCTGGCCCGTGAGAACTTCGGTTGCGGCTCCAGCCGTGAGCACGCGCCATGGGCCCTGGAAGAATACGGTTTCCGCAGCATCATCGCGCCGAGCTACGCCGACATCTTCTTCAACAACAGCTTCAAGAACGGCTTGCTGCCGATCATCTTGAGCGACGAGGAAGTCGATGAACTGTTCAAGCAGGTCGAGGCGGACCCGGGCTATCAGTTGCAGATCGATCTGCAAGCCCAGACCGTGACCCGTCCGGACGGCAAGGTTCTGACGTTCGAGATCGATGCGTTCCGCAAGCACTGCCTGCTCAATGGTCTGGACGATATCGGTCTGACCCTGCAGGACGGTGATGCGATTGCGGCGTTCGAAGCCAAGCACCGGGCCAGCCAGCCTTGGTTGTTTCGCGACGCTTGATTTTGCGTAAGACGTAATGACGCCTTCGCGGGCAAGCCTCGCTCCTACAG
>NZ_JAIQWX010000189.1 GCF_020164475.1 Pseudomonas sp. REP124
GATCACAATATCCTCAAACGACCCATAACCCTGTGGGAGCGGGCTTGCTCGCGAAGAGGCCGGCACATCCAACATCCTTGTAGACTGACCCAACGCCTTCGCGAGCAAGCCCGCTCCCACAGTTTTTGCGTCAGCCACAATATCCCCGAATACCCCAGGACCCTGTGGGAGCGAGCCTGCTCGCGATGGCGTCAGCCCAAACACCACCCACAAAAAAGGGGACTTCCGTCCCCTTGCTTTTCGGTGTCAATCAACGCCGACCCATCAATAAATATCCTTCGACAACAAGGTAAACGGCGTCTTCACCAGAATCTTCAGATCCAGCCACAACGACCAGTTATTGATGTACTTCAAATCAATCTCGACCCGCTTCTGCATCTTGTCCAGGGTATCGGTTTCACCCCGGCAGCCATTGATCTGCGCCAGCCCAGTGATCCCCGGTTTGATCCGATGCCGCGCCATGTACGCCAGAATCTTCCCGGAATAATAGTTGTTGTGCGCCACCGCATGCGGACGTGGACCCACCAGCGCCATATGCCCCTGCAGCACATTGAACAACTGCGGCAGTTCATCCAGCGAAGTGCGGCGGATAAAGCGGCCAACGGCGGTAATACGCGAGTCGTTACGGCTGGCCTGCTTCACTTCCTTGTCATCGTGAACCCGCATCGAGCGGAATTTCCAGACCTGAATCACCTTGCCGTTCCAGCCATGGCGATCCTGCTTGAAGAACACCGGGCCGGGCGAGTTGAGCTTCACCGCCAGTGCGATGATCAGCAGCACGGGGCTCAGCAGAATCACCGCCAGCAGCGCCACGCTTTTTTCCATCAGGCTCTTGCTCAGGGCGGCGGTAGGGCGGCTGGTCAGTGGGCTTTCGTTCAGGTAGATCGCCGGCAGACCGTCAACGACTTTCACCGAATGATTGAGCAGCGTCAGGCTATTCAGATCCGGCACCCACACCACATCGACGTTGGCATCCAGCAAGTCGCCATACATCGCTTCGATCTTCGCCGCTTCGGACAGCGGCAGGGTGATATACAGGCGACGGATGTCGTGGTCCTTGATCAGCGCCAGCAACTCCTCCTGGGCACCAACGATGCGCGGCGCATCCGGTTCCATGGCGGGCAGGGCGCCGTCGCTGACCAGACCTACCAGCGGCAGGTTTTCATGTTCGCTCAACTTTCTGGCCAGCCCCAACGCCAGTTCGCCCGTGCCGACGATCAGGGTTTTATGCTCGCTCT
Source organism: Pseudomonas sp. REP124 (assembly GCF_020164475.1). Lineage (GTDB taxonomy): Bacteria > Pseudomonadota > Gammaproteobacteria > Pseudomonadales > Pseudomonadaceae > Aquipseudomonas. The sequence goes on from NZ_JAIQWX010000189.1 coordinate 1,239, forward strand.
TGCGCGATCGTTGGTAGTACTTCGAAAACGCATGCAGCGGCGCATAAAGGAACGCCTGGCCGAGGAAGCCATACACCGCCCAGCTCAGGATCACTTCCCGGGAGAACAACGCATCGGCCTTGCAGACAAAAGCCACGCAGGCCAGGCCGCCCATGGTCATGGACCAACCCATGAGCAGGCGACCGAGACCGGTCACATAGTTGTCCCGTTTGCGATACACGCCGCTGAACGTATAAGCCGGGACCGAGGCCAATACCGTCAGAACCGCGCACATACGGTAGTAAAACTCGACCGATCCGGTGTGCTGATCGGCAAGTATGAATAACAACGAAACGACGAAGGTTTGCGCCAGCGCCCATTGACCCCAAAAGGTAAGTCCCTTGAGGCCGTTATTTCGATTGATTCGTAAACTAAGATCCATGCGATATCCCCAAAAGACGTCCGTTCAGGTTCGACAGCCGAAACCGAGTTGTTTAAGCAGGCTTATTGTTGTTATTGAAGCTAGTGTCCTGAGGCTAACAACGTCGATAGGCGAACTGTCGTCAGTCAATAGATTAAGTTATTGCCGGAACGGGTGTCTGACGAGTTCTAACAGGAACAGGGTGTTCGAACTTTAATAGTTGGGCATGATCGGTCGTTAGAAAACGTCAATCAGCAGAAGATGAAATAGTCGGGAGGTATTGGGTATTGTAGGGGAGCTGGAGGCAGGAGATTAAATAAGGAGGGAGGCAAACAAAGTGCTCTTTTTGTTATTTTGATCGCACTATTGATGTTTGCATGTTGTGTTTGTCTGGCGAGATCAGGCCGAACGGTTTTCCGCTACCACTTCCTGAATCAGGCAATAACCACGATTGCGCACGGCACGAAACAGGCGTTCGCCATTGCTGGCACTTTTGAACTTGTCCTGCAGGCGACTCAGGCACATTTCCAGGCCACGGTATTGTTCCGGTTCCCGGCCAATGCTCAGAATCAGTTCGTCGCGACTGACGACCCGCTCTTCGTGGTGGAGCATTTTCCTGACCAGTGTGGCTTCCAGACCGGTGAGGCTGATCTCGATATTGTCCTTGATCAATACGTTTTGATCGTCATCGAGTTGCCAGACTTCGCTATAAGGTGCATCGCCTTCTGTTTTTCTCGGTTCCTGCGACATTGCCGGAAGGTGGGCAAAGGGATTACCGGATTGCGCGGCATTCCATTCGGCTTCCAGTGTCGCGAGGATTTTCTGCGTGTCATGTTCGATAGTGTGCGGGATATTCTTCCTGGCCACGCGGGGGTAAGTGAATTCCATCAGCACCGGCGCCGAAGATGTGGGCGCCGCATCTTCAATGAACATTTGCGCCTGGGATGTACTGAACGAATTGAATCGCGAACTGGACAGGAGACTTTCCAGTTCACGTTGTGAAGTTGTGCTGTGAGTCACAACTACAAAATATTTTCTTGGGAGAGTCGTACTGGTTTCCATGTCTTTCTCCTGGAGTACACACCAAATTTGGCGAAAAAAAAGGGATCGGCAGAGAGAGCAAAGCGCTCCCGCGGAGTTAATCGAAAAGGCAGGGTGTTGGTCCCAAACAGGCTCGATAGGTTCCACTCGATCGGCTAGATATTAAACATTTATTGTTATGGTTTAGTGTTAACACGGTCATGGAATTGGATAAACAGCCGCAAACAGCGGGTGAAGCCTATATCTTCGTATAGTTGAAAAAGGGCCCATGGTCAGACCCTTGCTTTTGCTCGATTCAGGCTGTCGAAATCAGCCCACGCATGAGGCGGTATCCATAGCCGCGAATGCTCTGGATGGCGTTCGTGCCGTACACGTCCTTGATTTTTCCGCGCAAACGGCTGATCGATTTTTCCAGCGCCCTGGGATCATAGAAATTGGTATTGAGCCCCATGATGCTGGCGATTTCGTCATGGCTTAGAATGTGATTACTGTTTTGCGCAAAAGCTTCGAGGATCTTCATTTCGGCAAAGGAAATGTCGAGCCGCATGCTGTTATCCGACAGGCAAATGCGGGTCGGGTCCAATACCAAATTGATGTCTCTTTGCCACTCTTCACTATTGAAGAAGTCGGCAAGTAACTCAAAGCTTTCATCGGAAAGAGTATTGAACTTGATACAAAAGTCGGCACCGGCAAGATAGTACTTGATCTTGTTGAACGCGCCGCGACCGGTGATGACCGCGCAAATGATAGGGGCCAGGTTGTCATCGCGAAGGCTTTGCACCAGCGCAAGGTTTTCTTCCATGGCCTGAGGGCTGTCGATGATGACGAAGATGGCGCGATATGAACCCTGGCAACCATTACCGTTATACGAATGAGTGTACGAACTTGCCTCAAGCGTTATATCGGCGTGAACGTGCCTTGCGACTAATGCACTAAAATGTTCAGCCACGCCGCGAGTACGACCCAGGGTGAGAACACCCGGTTCGCTGTCCTTGCGGTGCTGAATTCTAGTAGTCGCCAAGTTCCCTGTAAGCATAGTGCTTTAACTCGAAAAGGTGCTGTCATCGGGATGTTAAAGCACCGGTTCTGATCTGTGACTGACAATTGGTAACATTCACGCGGAAATCAGACGTGGATCGCGAGTTTCTTAACAATAACTAGGCTTTTCAAGGTTTTAGTTGCTTTTCTCGGTGGGGTGAACTAGTGGAATATCCTGTTTAGATGCTGGCAATATGCGATTGTGCCACTATTTTGTTATGACGGAATAGCGGTATTTATGTCCTTTTGCCACTGTTTTGCCTTCGATCTCCAGTTCATGGCCAATGGCCTCTTCCGTTAAATTCCGGGTGATTGTGAATCCGGTCACATTTGTTCTGCGATCCAGCGCTTTCTACCTGTTAATTCCGTATTTGGACAATCCAATACCCGGACGTTTATTAACAAGCCTTGAGTGGTCTGTTTATCAGGACATATTCTGCGCCGCTGAAATCGGCCGATCGCTGCATGCGGCCGAATTCTTTCATCTTAGTTGCTCAATACCTGAAAGCAGGCCACCCCATTAAAAGTGGCCCGAGGGAGGATTAATGGATTTCTGGACCCTTATAAAGGTGTTGATATTAGGCGCTGTAGAAGGCCTGACCGAGTTTTTGCCCATCTCCAGTACCGGGCACCAGATTATCGTCGCGGACTTGCTGGAGTTCGGCGGCGAACGCGCCATGGCGTTCAACATCATTATTCAATTGGGCGCCATCCTGGCGGTGGTGTGGGAGTTCCGTCGCAAGATCTTCGATATCGTCAAAGGCCTGCCCACCGAACGCAACGCGCAACGCTTCACCCTCAACCTGCTGATCGGCTTTATGCCGGCAGTCGTGCTGGGCGTGTTGTTCGCGGACAAGATTCATCAATACCTGTTCAACCCGATCACCGTGGCGGTCGCGCTGGTGGTGGGCGGCATCGTGATGTTGTGGGCCGAGCGGCGCGAGCATGTGGTGCACATCGACCATGTCGACGACATGCGTTGGTCCGACGCGCTGAAGGTAGGTTTCGCACAATGCCTAGCGATGATTCCAGGCACGTCCCGCTCCGGATCCACCATCATCGGCGGCTTGCTGTTCGGCCTGTCCCGCAAGGCGGCCACCGAATACTCGTTCTTCCTGGCGATGCCCACCATGGTCGGCGCCGCGGTGTACTCGGGCTACAAGTATCGGGACCTGTTCCAGGCCGGCGACCTGGCGGTGTTCGCCACGGGATTCGTGACTGCGTTCTTTTTCGCGATGATCGCCGTGCGCGGTTTGCTTAAGTTCATCGCCAACCACAGCTATGCGGCGTTTGCGTGGTACCGGATTGTGTTCGGCTTGCTGATCCTGGCCACCTGGATCTTCGGCTGGGTGAACTGGACGGCGGCCGCAGCCGCCTGATCCGTACTGCCGGGGGGCATCAACGCCCCTCGAGCAACCCTGCCGCCTGATCCAGCAACGCCAGCGGCTCCTTGGTCTTGTGAATATCCACCGACAACAACTGGCGAAACTTGCGCGCACCGGGGAAACCGGTGCCCAGCCCCAGCATATGCCGCGTGATGTGATGCATCGCACCACCCGCATCCAGATGCGCAGCGATATAAGGACGCATCTGCGCCAGCGCCTCGGCGCGGCTGATCACCGGCGCGGTGCTGCCGAACAGTTGCTGATCCACCTCAGCCATCACATAAGGGTTGTGATAAGCCTCGCGCCCCAGCATCACGCCGTCGAAGGTCTGCAGATGCTCGTGACAAGCCTCCAGCGTCTTGATCCCGCCATTGAGAACGATCTCCAGGTCCGAAAAGTCCGCCTTCAACCGCGCCGCCACGTCATAACGCAGGGGCGGAATCTCACGATTCTCCTTCGGCGACAGGCCTTCGAGAATCGCAATCCGCGCATGCACGGTAAAACTCGTGCAACCAGCCTCGCGAACCGTGCCGACAAAATCACTCAGCTCTTCGTAACTGTCCCGCCCGTTGATCCCGATGCGATGCTTGACCGTCACCGGAATCGACACCGCATCGCGCATCGCCTTCACACAATCGGCCACCAACTGCGGATGCCCCATCAGCACGGCGCCAATCATGTTGTTCTGCACCCGATCACTCGGGCAGCCGACATTCAGATTCACCTCATCGTAACCATGCTCCTGCGCCATGCGCGCACAAGCCGCCAGATCCAGCGGAACACTACCGCCCAACTGCAACGCCAGCGGGTGCTCGGCTTCGTCGTGACGCAGGAAACGATCGTGATCGCCGTTGAGGAGAGCGCCGGTGGTGACCATCTCGGTGTAGAGCAGGGCGTTCTTCGACAGCAGGCGCAGGAAGAAACGGCAGTGGCGGTCCGTCCAGTCCATCATGGGGGCGACGGAGAAGCGGCGGGAGAGCGGGGCTGTTTGCTGAGACATGGGGGAATCTGGATCTGGAATGCGAAGGGCCGCAGTTTATCAGGGATGAAGGAATGGTGTTTGGAGAGGCTTATAGTGATGATTCTTGGCATCTCCCGATATTTCTGTAGAAGCGGAGCAACGATCATGGAATACGACGACAAACTGATTGAAGACGCTGTGCTTGCTCTGTTGGCAGCCTTCAGTTCCGACAGAGGCAACGCCTGGAAAGGCTTCGACTTCGGGGTCATGAATCGATTACATGAGCATGGCTTCATTAATGATCCGGTGGGCAAAGCGAAATCAATATGGTTGACGCCGGAAGGGATGGAGCGAGGTCAGAAGATAGCCGCTCGGCTGTTTGGGGTTGAAAGCTCAAAGGGGGAATGAGTCCGACCCTGAGACCTGACTTACGATCGCCAGGATTTTGCCACGACGCATTCCCTGTAGGAGCTCGCTCGCGATGGACGTCAACGATGACGCCGGAGGCCTGATGCCCCGCGGCGTTCTCGGGTGCATCGCGAGCAAGCTCGCTCCTACAGGTTCGGGGCAATCCCGCCCTTAAAAGGCTCGACATTTACTGATGTCGTCGACAAATGCGCTCGATCTGACCAGTGGTTTGCAACTGCCATAACCACTTCCAAGAGGCTATTCAGCCTCTGATAACAGTAAACGCAACCAATCGCAGTAGGTAAAACGCTTCCGGTGTGGGGGGAGTGAAGGCACAATACCGCTCCTTTTTTTGGCTGGCCTGATCGGAGGCTGAAATGATCCAGACACCGTACTACCTCATCGACAAGCAAAAGCTGCTGAGCAATATGCAGAAAATTGCCTATGTGCGCGAAAAATCGGGTGCAAAGGCGTTGCTGGCGCTCAAGTGTTTTGCCACATGGTCGGTGTTCGATCTGATGCAGCAGTACATGGATGGCACCACCTCGTCATCGCTTTACGAGCTCAAGCTGGGTCGTCAGAAGTTCGCTGGCGAGACCCACGCCTACAGCGTGGCCTGGGCCGACGAAGAGATCGAGGAGATGCTCGAGAACTGCGACAAGATCATCTTTAACTCCATCGGTCAGTTGCAGCGCTACGCCCAGGCGTCCGCAGGCAAAGTGCGCGGTCTGCGTGTCAATCCTCAGGTGAGCAGCTCGGACTATCTTTTGGCCGATCCTGCGCGTCCATTCAGCCGCTTGGGTGAATGGGATCCGGAGAAGATCGAGCAGGTTATCCAGCAGATTTCCGGTTTCATGTTTCACAACAACTGCGAGAACGGTGATTTCGGCCTGTTCGACAAGATGTTGTGCACGATCGAAGAGCGATTCGGCCATCTGCTGCACAAGGTCGAGTGGGTCAGTCTCGGCGGCGGTATCCATTTCACCGGTGAAGACTACGCAGTGGATGAATTCTGCGCGCGTCTCAAGGCGTTCTCCGAGAAGTACGGTGTGCAGGTTTACCTGGAGCCGGGCGAAGCCGCCATCACGCAGAGTGCGTCGTTGGAAGTCACCGTGCTCGACACCCTTTACAACGGCAAGCACCTGGCAGTCGTGGACAGCTCGATCGAAGCGCACATGCTCGATCTGCTGATCTATCGCCTCAATGCCAAGCTGGCGCCGAGCGAAGGCGAACACACTTACATGGTGTGCGGCAAATCCTGCCTGGCCGGAGATATTTTCGGTGAGTATCAGTTCGACAAGCCGCTGGCCATCGGTGACCGTCTGTCTTTCGTCGACGCTGCGGGTTACACCATGGTCAAGAAGAATTGGTTCAACGGCCTTAAAATGCCGTCCATTGTAGTGAAACAACTCGACGGTACTGTCGAGGTGGTTCGTGAGTTCGATTACAACGATTACATGTCCAGCCTTTCGTAAGCTGGTAGAAAAGGAGAGAAAAAGAAATTGAAGAAGAATGTTCTTATCATTGGTGCAGGAGGTGTCGCCAAGGTGGTGGCCCACAAGTGCGCGCAGCACAACGACGAACTCGGTCGGATTGCTATCGCGTCGCGCAACATCTCCAAATGCCAGGCCATCATCGACAGCGTCAAGGCTAAAGGCAGCCTCAAACAGCCTGCTGAAATCAAGGCCTTTGCACTCGATGCACTGGACGTCGAGGCGACCAAGGCACTGATTCGCGAAACCGAATCGCAGATTGTCATCAACGTCGGTTCCGCCTTCGTCAACATGTCGGTGCTGCGCGCCTGTATCGATACCGGTGCGGCCTATCTGGATACCGCCATTCACGAAGAGCCGGGCAAGATCTGCGAGACTCCACCCTGGTACGGCAACTACGAGTGGAAGCACCTCGAAGAGTGCCAACAGAAGAACATTACGGCCATTCTCGGTGTGGGCTTTGACCCGGGCGTCGTGAACGCCTATGCCGCATTGGCCAAACAACAGTATTTCGACAGCATTGATTCGATCGATATTCTCGACGTCAATGCAGGTTCTCACGGTAAGTACTTCGCCACCAACTTCGATCCCGAAATCAACTTTCGCGAGTTCACCGGGCAAGTGTGGAGCTGGCAAAACAGCCAGTGGCACAGTAATACGATGTTCGAAGTCAAGCGCACCGACGACTTGCCGGTTGTAGGTTCGCAGAACCTGTACCTGACCGGCCATGACGAAGTGCACTCGCTGTCCAAGAACCTCGACGTGCCGAACGTGCGTTTCTGGATGAGCTTCGGCGAGCATTACATCAATGTATTTACCGTGCTCAAAAACCTTGGTCTGCTTTCGGAACAACCGGTCAAGACCGCCGAAGGTCTGGAAGTGGTTCCGCTGAAAGTGGTCAAGGCGGTCCTTCCTGATCCGTCCTCTCTGGCGCCTGGTTACGTCGGCAAGACCTGTATCGGTGACCTGGTCAAGGGCACCAAGGATGGTCAACCACGTGAGGTGTTCATCTACAACGTGGCCGACCACGAAGAGGCCTACGCCGAAACCGATAGTCAGGGCATTTCCTACACCGCCGGTGTGCCACCGGTGGCAGCAGCCTTGCTGGTCGCCCGGGGCGAGTGGGATGTGAGCCGAATGGTCAACGTCGAGGAATTGCCGGCTGAGCCATTCCTGGCGGCACTGGACGTCATGGGCTTGCCAACGCGCATCAAGGACGAGCAAGGAGACCGCGCCCTGAGTTTCGCCTCTTAAGCTGCGCAAGTAATAGGAGCGAGCACGCTTGCGATAGACATTGAAGATACCGCTGGAGGTCTGAACCCCAGCGGCGTCCTCGAGTCCATCGCGAGCATGCTCGCTCCTACAGGTTCAGGGGTAAGCATTGCGACTTACTCAAGCCTGAAGCCGAGCGACCACCTTGCTCAATCCGACGGCCAGCTTGGTCAGTTCACTGCTGGTAACGGTTGTCTGATCGGCCGACCGCGCAACCAGGGCCTGTTGCTCGGACGCCGTGGCAATCAGCAGGTTGCGTTCGTTGATTTCCGTCACCGCCCTCGATATCTCCCGAATCACTTCTCCCGCTTCCCGCGCAATCCCCAGAGACCTGAGGGCTTCGGCGCTGCTTTGCTGCATCGACAGTACTTACTTGTCGGAGCTGACCTAACGAGCCGGGGAGGCGAGAACATCAGTGAAACCTCAAAGGAGGGGCAGGCTGATCCGCGTGGCTGTTTAGGAAGTTGATCAATTCGATTTTCAACTGGATGCATAAGTAATACGCGTTTGTCTTATGGGTTTCGATCGTCGAGCATCCTTTCCTCACGTAATGAGCAGGCTCGCCAAGGTTCACCTGATGATAAAAGCGGTACAGATTTTCCCAATGAATGGACGCGCACCTTCAGCAAGCGAGAAGTTCTGGTTAGCGACCCTCGTGATTGCCAGTTCAGTATTCCAGCCAAGTATGGCGGCCCGTTACGAACTGCCCACTGATGGAAGTTCGAAGGTAGGTGTGAGGCAGTTTGTTATTGCACGCTACGAGGACACGTTCGCTGACCTGGCTGAGCGCTACAACCTTGGCTATCAGGAGATGCTGGATGCCAATCCTGGCGTGGATGCCTGGTTGCCCAAAGTCGGAACAACCATCCAGATACCCACGGAGTTCAAATTGCCCGACGGAGTGAGAGAAGGTGTGGTCATCGATCTGACCGGACTCCGCCTTTACTACTTTCCCGCAGGCACTCGAACCGTTTACACCTATCCAGTGGGAATCGGTCGAGAGGGGTGGTCATCGCCCCTGGGCACGACCCGCATCACCGAGAAAGTCGCCAACCCGTCGTGGTTCCCGACGCCTTCCATTCGCGCGGAACACGCGGCGGAAGGTGATCCGCTGCCAAGCCGCGTACCCCCTGGGCCGGACAATCCGCTTGGTCCGTACAAAATCCGTTTAGGACAATCGACGTACCTCATCCACGGATCGAACAAAAAATTCGGAATTGGTACGCGCACCAGCCATGGCTGCTTCCGCATGTACAACCACGATATCGAAGAGTTTTTTTCGAAGGTGCCGGCCGGCACGAAAGTGCGGATCGTGGGTGACGGGAATGCAGGAAAGGCAGGTGAGGTGGCAGGGTTGGATCGTTCGTGATCTCCGGGGATCAATGGGAGGCGAATGGCGGGGCGGGTCGCGTTCCGTGTAGAGCAGTTAAAAAGGGTCAATCTGCCTCGCAGCAGGCGTAATGCTGTGGAGCCATTATGCGCAAGAAGTTGCGCACTTAAATGTGGATAACCCTGTGGATATATCTCTACAGGCTTCTAATTTCGGTCCTTACAGAGAAGTGCGCAAGA
>NZ_JAIQWX010000019.1 GCF_020164475.1 Pseudomonas sp. REP124
CACCGTCTGTAGGAGCGAGGCTTGCCCGCGAAAGGGCCCTCAATCCAGGCCCAATTTCTTCAGCCGGTAGCGCATCGACCTGAATGAAAGATTCAACCGCTGTGCCGCCGCCGTGCGGTTCCAGCGCGTCTCTTCCAGCGCCTGGAGAATCAGCTGGCGTTCGACATTTTCCAGATACGCCTCCAGATTATCGATCTGCGTGAGGTCCGGCACCCCGGCCTCTGCGCTACTGTTGCCCTCGGCCAGGCGCAGGTCGCCGGCTTCGATCTGCTTGTTCTCGCACAGCGTATGCGCCCGCTCGAGCATGTTCTCCAGTTCCCGTACATTGCCCGGAAAACGATAGCTTTTCAGCGCATCGAGGGCCTGCGGATGAAGTTTTGCCAACGGTTCGCCAGTGTCTGAAGCCAGGCGCTTGAGCATGTGGTTGGCCAGCGGTTCGATGTCGTCGCGACGCTCGCGCAAGGGCGGCACCCGCAGCTCGATCACGTTCAGGCGATAGTACAAATCCTGACGGAAGCGCTCGGCCGCGACTTCGGCAGCGAGGTCCTTGTGGGTAGCGCACAGGATGCGCACATCGACCACCACCTCCTGCTGTCCGCCGACGCTGCGCACGGCTTTCTCCTGAATCGCCCGCAGCAGTTTGACCTGCATCGGCAGCGGCAAGTCGGCAACTTCATCGAGAAACAGGGTACCGCCATGGGCGGCCTGGAACAGCCCGGGTTTGTCCTCGATGGCGCCGCTGAAGCTGCCTTTGCGATGGCCGAAAAACTCGCTCTCCATCAGCTCCGACGGGATGGCGCCGCAGTTGACCGGAACGAAGGGCTGATTGGCCCGTGGTCCGCGATCATGGATCAGTCTTGCAACCAACTCCTTGCCACTGCCGGATTCGCCGCTGATGTATACCGGCGCCTGGCTGCGCGCCAGCTTGTCGATCTGTTTGCGCAGGTTGCGCATGGGCAGGGAATCGCCCAGCAGGCGCCGGTCGATGGCAATGCCGGGAGCGGGCAGGAGCAGGGCGCTGGTGACCAGTTCGCGCAATCGGGTGAGATCCACCGGTTTGGTCAGGAAGTCGAACGCGCCGGCCTTGAGGGCATTGATCGCGGTGTCGACACTACCGTAGGCGGTGATCATCGCCACTGGCACGTTGGGGTAGCGTTGCTGGATGTGCTGGACCAGCTCAAGCCCCGTGCCGTCTGGCAGGCGCATGTCGGTCAGGCACAGGTCGAAGGCCTCGCGCTTGAGCAGGGCCAGGGCCTCCGCAGCATTGCGAGCGCTGCAGGTATCGAGTTTCATCCGTCCCAGGGTGATTTCCAGGAGTTCGCGGATATCCGGTTCGTCGTCGACGATGAGGACTTTTTGCCGTGGGCTCGTGTTCAACTTTGTTTCCGTCCGTGAGCAAAGGTGATGCGAAAGCAGCCGCCGCCTTGGCGTGGTTTGAAGTCTAGGCGGGCCTGGTTGCTTTCGCACAGCTCACGGGACAGATAGAGCCCCAGTCCAGTGCCTTGATGACTGGTAGTGAAGAACGGCTCGAACAGTTGCGCCTGATGATCGGGGGCGACACCGGGGCCGTCGTCGAGGATTTCCAGGATGGGCAGCTGGCTTGCGGCATCGATGAACAACTCAAGCCAGACCTGGGCCACATCGTGGTCCTGGGCGCTGTGACGCCAGCCGTTGCGGATCAGGTTGTCGAGAATCTGGTTCAGCTGGTTCGGGTCCATCAGGGTCGTGAAGTCCCCGGCAGCGATGCGCAGATGAACCTGTTGGCGCTCGGTCGCACCCTCGCGGGTTTCTGTGACGAATTGTTCCAGCCACGGCTTCAGGTCCAGGCGTTGCGGGACGCTTTGCTGGCGGCGGGACAGTTGCAGGACGTTTTCGATAACCCGATTCATTCGCTGAGAGTGATCTTGAATAATCTGAGTCAGACGTTGATCGGCGCTGCTCAGTTCCTCAGATTCTCGCAATAACTGCGCGGCATGACTGATGGCGCCCAGCGGGTTGCGGATTTCATGGGCGATACCGGCGGTCAGGCGCCCGAGGGCGGCGAGCTTCAGCTGTTGGGCCTGTTGAGCGATCTGGGCGAGATCTTCGAGAAACACCAGGGTCTGGTGCTGGGGGCTCGGGTCCAGCGCAATGAAGCTGGGTTGCAATTCCACGCCGCTGCCGGCGATTTTCAGGCTCTGGGGGCGCAGCGTCGGGTTGCTCAACCACAGCTCCAGGCGTTCGACCAGCGCGGGGAAATGTTCATCGATCAGGCAGCCTTCCAGATGGGCGCTGCCGAGCAGGGATCGGGCGCTGTGGTTGGCCAGTTGCACGCGCCGCAGTTCGTCGAGCACCAGAATCCCGGTGCGCATCCGTTGCAGAATAAGCGCATTGAGCGCTTCCAGGCCGACCACTTCGCTGGCCTTCTGCTCGGCCAGGGTTTCACTGACTTCCAGGCGTCGGATCAGGCCTTGCACCAGCAAGGCCGCGGCAAAGCACAGGGCGCCGTGGGTGCCGACCTGCAAATAGTCATTGGGGCTGGGAGGGTGGCTGAAGCTCAGCAGGAAACTCGAACCGATGATGCCAAGTGCGCCGATGGCGGCAATCAACAGGCCGATGCGTCTTCGCAACAGGGTGTTGCTGATGGCCACCGAGACGATCAGCAGATTGCCAAGCGCGCTGGCCACGCCACCGCCGGCGTAGAACAGCACGCACAGCAGCAGGACATCGAGCAGCGCCAGGCCAAACAATTGCGCCGGATGCCGGGTGTTCTCGAAGAACACCACCAGCAGGATATTCAGCACCAGATACAGCCAGCTGCCATTGCGCAACAGTTGGTCGTTGGCCGAGGTCAGCAACTGGTTGTCCATGTTGCTGGAGATCAGCAGCACCAGAAGGATGCCGACGCTTAAACGGTAGAGGTGATAAAGGCGCAGCAGTCGCTGGGCCTGTTTGTTGCCTTGACTGGACGCCTCAGCGATCACTGGAACCCGGGCCTTGCTCCAGGTGGGCCTGGCTGCAATACCATTGTTGTTGGTAGCTGACGGCGCGATCGCGCGGCAGGTGCACGCCGCAGTTGGCGCAGCGGACCATCGGTGCCGCTTCCAGCTCGGCGGGGGACTTGGGTACTGCGGCCTGGCCCTTGTACTTGCGCCAGAACCATACGGCGGCGGCAATCACCGCGATCCAGAATAATAAACGAAGCATGATGAGCAGCTTTCTGACTGATGAACCGGCAGTTTAGCCAAGGTCATGACGGGCGCACAGCGCAAATGCGCATGTCAAAAAAGGCGCAATAAAAAAGGGAGACTCAAGTCTCCCTTTTTCATTACCGCCGGTGTTTTCAGTCGAACACGCCGAAGGTCATGTAGCTGAACCACGAACGGTCATCGTTGTTGCCTTCCGCTTCATGGTTTTCTTCTTCGATCACGTCACCATCGGCATCTTTAGGCTTGAGCTCGTTCGGGATCGCGTCTTTCGCGTCCTGGAACTGCTTCTGCACGTCCTGGTTGGCGCGGGTTTCTCCCGGCGGCAGCGGCGGGCGGGATTCGATCAGGCCCAGGGTGGCCTTGCTCAGCCACGAACGGTTGTCGGCTTCGTCGACCGTCGGCACGAATTGACCGTCCACCAGGGTCGGGTGGTTCGGGTAGTTGAGCTTCAGGGTTTCGAGGCTGGTGGCAGCCAGTTCGTCCAGGTGCAGACGCTGGTAGGACTCGGTCATCACCGCCAGGCCGTCACCGACCGATGGGGTTTCCTGGAAGTTTTCCACAACGTAGCGACCACGGTTAGCGGCAGCGACGTAGGCCTGACGGGTCAGGTAATAGTCGGCAACGTGAATTTCGTAGGCGGCCAGCAGGTTGCGCAGGTAGATCATGCGCTGCTTGGCGTCAGGTGCGTAACGGCTGTTCGGGAAGCGGCTGGTCAGCTGGGCGAACTCGTTATAGGAGTCGCGCGCGGCGCCCGGGTCACGCTTGGTCATGTCCAGCGGCAGGAAACGGGCCAGCAGGCCAACGTCCTGGTCGAACGAAGTCAGGCCCTTGAGGTAATAGGCGTAATCGACGTTCGGATGCTGCGGATGCAGACGGATGAAACGCTCGGCAGCGGCTTTGGCAGCCTCAGGCTCCGCATTCTTGTAGTTGGCGTAGATGAGTTCCAGCTGCGCCTGGTCAGCATAACGACCGAACGGATAACGCGACTCCAGAGCCTTCAGCTTGGCGGTAGCGCTGGTGTAGCTGTTGTTGTCCAGATCAGCCTGAGCCTGTTGGTACAACTCGACTTCACTAAGGTTCTCGTCTACGACTTCCTTCGATGAGCAAGCAGCGGTCAATGCGAGGATGGCGATCAGCAGCAGGTGTTTCACTTGCATAGCGGCTTGCGTCCCTATGACGGCCGCTGTCTTGGGCGTGGCCGTCCTGTTATGATGAGCGCCCCGTTGAATAGCCTCGGGGCAAAAGACGCCGTATTTAACCACAAGCGCGCAGCCGAAACCAAAGGCTGTGCCGACGCCCAGTCCGAGCATGTCCGATAAAATTGAACTTCGCGCAGAGGTGCCGTCCGATTTGGGCGGCCAACGCCTCGATCAAGTCGCCGCCCAACTCTTCGCTGAGCACTCTCGCTCGCGCCTTTCCGCCTGGATCAAAGAAGGTCGCCTGACTGTGGACGGTGCGGTCATCCGCCCGCGCGACATCGTGCATGGCGGCTCCATCCTCGAACTGACCGCCGAGCAGGAAGCCCAGGGCGAATGGGTCGCCCAGGACATCGAGCTGGACATCGTCTACGAAGACGACGACATCCTGGTGATCAACAAGCCTGCGGGCCTGGTGGTGCATCCGGCTGCCGGCCACGCTGATGGCACCTTGCTCAACGCCCTGCTGCACCATGTGCCGGACATCGTCAATGTGCCCCGCGCCGGTATCGTGCACCGTCTGGACAAGGACACCACCGGTCTGATGGTGGTGGCCAAGACCATTCAGGCGCAGACCAAGCTCGTCGCCCAATTGCAGAGTCGCAGTGTCAGCCGTATCTACGAATGCATCGTGATCGGTGTGGTGACTGCCGGCGGCAAGATCAACGCGCCGATCGGCCGCCATGGCCAGCAGCGCCAGCGCATGGCCGTGATGGAAGGCGGCAAGCCGGCCGTCAGCCATTACCGCGTGCTGGAGCGCTTCCGCTCGCACACTCATGTGCGGGTCAAGCTGGAAACCGGTCGTACGCACCAGATTCGCGTGCATATGGCGCACATCAACTTCCCGTTGGTCGGAGACCCGGCCTACGGCGGTCGTTTCCGCATTCCGCCAGCCGCCAACCCGACCATGGTCGAGTCGCTGAAACACTTCCCGCGTCAGGCCCTGCACGCGCGGTTCCTGGAGCTGGAGCACCCGACCACGGGGCAGCGCATGAGCTGGGAGTCGCCATTGCCGGAAGACTTCGTCTGGTTGCTGACCTTGCTCAAGCAAGACCGCGAGGCGTTTGTCGGATGAGTGACTGGCTGATTCCAGACTGGCCCGCGCCGGCCGGGGTCAAAGCCTGTGTCACCACCCGTGCGGGCGGCGTCAGTCTGGCGCCGTTCGACAGCCTCAATCTGGGCGATCATGTCGAAGACAGCCCCGAGGCTGTCGCCGAAAATCGCCGTCGACTCACCGATCACTTCTCCATGCAGCCGGCCTGGTTGAAGCAGGTTCACGGCATTGCCGTGGCGCATGCCGACCCCAGCCAGGTCGTCACTGCCGACGCCAACTGGACGTCGACCCCCGGCATCGCCTGCGCGGCGATGACCGCCGATTGCCTGCCAGCGTTGTTTTGCGACCGTGCCGGTACTCGCGTCGCAGCCGCTCATGCTGGCTGGCGCGGACTTGCGGCGGGTGTGCTGGAAGCGACGCTGGATGTAATGGCTGTCGCGCCCGAGGACGTACTGGTCTGGCTGGGTCCGGCCATCGGCCCGCAGGCCTTTGAAGTCGGTCCGGAAGTGCGCCAGGTCTTCATTGAACAATTGCCTGAAGCCGCCAAAGCTTTTGTACCCAGTGCAAATGCCGGCAAATTCATGGCTGACATCTATACGTTGGCCCGCTTGCGCCTGGCCGCCCGCGGCGTCACAGCCGTTTACGGTGGCGGATTCTGCACCGTGACCGATCCACGCTTTTTCTCTTACCGCCGTGCATCGCGCACCGGCAGGTTTGCCTCCCTGGTCTGGCTCGACCGCTAGACTTGCCTGACCTGCATCAACACTCCGACGCTTGAATCTTCCAGAATCGGCCACATCTAGTGTGGTATCTGGCAGGTTTCTTCATTCAGGATGTTCTATAGGTCCGGCCTGCTCAAAAGGAAGGTGACCCATGCGTATAGATCGTTTAACCAGTAAATTGCAGTTAGCTTTATCCGACGCCCAATCCCTGGCCGTCGGTCATGACCATCCCGCCATCGAGCCGGCGCATCTGATGCAGGCCCTGCTCGAACAACAGGGCGGCTCGATCAAGCCCCTGCTGATGCAGGTGGGCTTCGACGTCAACAGCCTGCGTAAAGAGCTGACCAAAGAGCTCGACCAGCTGCCGAAAATCCAGAATCCAACCGGCGACGTGAACATGTCGCAGGACTTGGCGCGTCTGCTCAACCAGGCCGATCGCCTGGCCCAGCAGAAGGGCGACCAGTTCATTTCCAGCGAGCTGGTGCTGCTCGCCGCCATGGACGAGAACAGCAAGCTCGGCAAATTGCTGCTGGGCCAGGGCGTGAGCAAGAAAGCCCTGGAGAACGCGATCAACAACCTGCGCGGTGGCGAGGCGGTCAATGACCCCAACCACGAAGAGGCGCGCCAGGCCCTGGATAAATACACCGTCGACCTGACCAAGCGTGCCGAGGACGGCAAGCTCGATCCGGTGATCGGTCGTGACGACGAAATTCGCCGCACCATTCAGGTCCTGCAGCGCCGTACCAAGAACAACCCGGTCCTGATCGGTGAGCCTGGCGTGGGTAAAACCGCCATCGCCGAAGGCCTGGCCCAGCGCATCATCAACGGCGAAGTGCCGGATGGCCTGCGGGGCAAGCGTCTGCTGTCCCTGGACATGGGCGCGCTGATTGCCGGTGCCAAGTACCGCGGCGAGTTCGAAGAGCGGCTAAAAGCGTTGCTCAACGAGCTCTCGAAGCAGGAAGGGCAAATCATCCTGTTCATCGACGAGCTGCACACCATGGTCGGCGCCGGTAAGGGCGAGGGTTCGATGGATGCGGGCAACATGCTCAAGCCGGCTCTGGCACGTGGCGAGCTGCATTGCGTCGGTGCGACCACGCTCAACGAGTACCGCCAATATATAGAGAAGGACGCGGCCCTTGAGCGGCGCTTCCAGAAGGTATTGGTGGATGAGCCGAGCGAGGAAGACACCATTGCCATCCTGCGTGGCCTCAAGGAGCGTTACGAGGTTCACCACAAGGTAGCGATCACCGACGGCGCGATCATCGCGGCGGCCAAGCTGAGCCATCGCTACATCACCGATCGTCAGTTGCCGGACAAGGCTATCGACCTGATCGACGAGGCGGCCAGCCGCATCCGCATGGAAATCGACTCCAAGCCGGAAGTGCTGGACCGTCTGGAACGCCGTCTGATTCAGCTGAAGGTGGAATCCCAGGCACTGAAGAAAGAAAGCGACGACGCGGCGAAGAAGCGTCTGGAAAAACTGCAGGAAGAAATCGCTCGGCATGAGCGTGAGTACTCGGATCTCGAGGAAATCTGGAACTCGGAAAAAGCCGAGGTACAGGGTTCTGCGCAGATCCAGCAGAAAATCGAACAGTCCCGGCAGGAACTGGAGGCAGCGCGCCGCAAAGGCGACCTGAACCGCATGGCCGAGTTGCAGTACGGGGTGATCCCGGACCTGGAGCGCAGCCTGCAAATGGTCGACCAGCATGGCAAGAGCGAAAATCAGTTGCTGCGCAGCAAGGTGACTGAAGAAGAGATCGCCGAAGTCGTGTCGAAGTGGACCGGTATTCCCGTGTCGAAGATGCTCGAAGGCGAGCGCGAAAAACTGATGAAGATGGAAAGCCTGTTGCACCAGCGTGTGATCGGCCAGGAAGAAGCGGTAGTCGCGGTTTCCAATGCGGTGCGGCGCTCCCGTGCCGGGCTGGCCGACCCGAATCGTCCGAGTGGCTCGTTCATGTTCCTCGGCCCGACCGGTGTCGGTAAAACCGAGCTGTGCAAGGCGCTGGCCGAGTTCCTCTTCGATACTGAAGAGGCGATGGTGCGTATCGACATGTCCGAGTTCATGGAGAAACATTCCGTGGCTCGTCTGATCGGTGCACCACCGGGATACGTGGGTTATGAAGAGGGCGGTTACCTGACCGAGGCTGTGCGTCGCAAGCCTTACTCTGTGATCCTGCTGGATGAGGTCGAGAAAGCGCATCCAGATGTGTTCAACGTCCTGCTGCAGGTGCTGGAAGACGGCCGTCTGACCGACAGCCATGGCCGCACGGTGGATTTCAAGAACACCGTGATCGTCATGACCTCCAACCTGGGATCGGCGCAGATCCAGGAACTGATCGATGACCGTGAGGCCCAGCGTGCGGCGGTGATGGATGCGATTTCCTCGCACTTCCGTCCGGAGTTCATCAACCGGGTCGACGAAGTGGTGATCTTCGAGCCATTGGCACGGGATCAGATCGCCGGTATCACCGAGATCCAGTTGAGCCGTCTGCGCAGCCGTCTCACCGAGCGCGAGCTGAAGCTGGAGTTGAGCCCCGAAGCGATGGATAAGCTGATCGCGGTAGGGTACGACCCGGTGTATGGCGCACGGCCGCTGAAACGCGCGATCCAGCGCTGGATCGAGAACCCGCTGGCGCAGTTGATCCTCTCCGGTCGCTTCATGCCGGGAGACACGGCGAAGGGCACCGTGGAGAACGACGAAATCGTTTTCAACTGAGCCAAAACGGCGGTACAAAAAAAAAGGCCTCGCATTGCGAGGCCTTTTTTTCATTAGGTTGTTGAAGTTAAAGGAAAAGGCTTGTAAAGTGCGCCCCGCAGTAAGTCACCCGCCAGGGTTTCCGCTCACTGAGTAGAAATCTGAAATAAGTTGCAAATCATTAACTTGAAAGCAATTTAGGGGGTTGACAGAGGTGCTTAAGATTGTAGAATAGCGCGCCTCAGACACACGAACGCAGCGATGCGAACGAGTTGAAGAGAACGCTGTAAAGCACCAACGTTGTAGATGTAAATTGAAATGTGTAGTTCCGTGATAGCTCAGTCGGTAGAGCAAATGACTGTTAATCATTGGGTCCCAGGTTCGAGTCCTGGTCACGGAGCCAATTTCAAGCCGGGGTATAGCGCAGTCCGGTAGCGCGCCTGCTTTGGGAGCAGGATGTCAGGAGTTCGAATCCCCTTACCCCGACCATTTTTGGGTCGTTAGCTCAGTTGGTAGAGCAGTTGGCTTTTAACCAATTGGTCGTAGGTTCGAATCCCACACGACCCACCATTTTTGAGACCAGTTCGCTGGAATCGAATCTTAAGATCAGACGCCAAAAGCTCTGTTCGCAGAAGGCGCCTTTTAAAGGTGCCTTTTTTTTACCGGGGTATAGCGCAGTCCGGTAGCGCGCCTGCTTTGGGAGCAGGATGTCAGGAGTTCGAATCCCCTTACCCCGACCATATTAAAAATCCTCGTATCGAAAGATACGGGGATTTTTTTGCCTGCAAAAAAGCACTTCAAGTCATCGTACAACTTGCCGATAACGAGCTGTCGGGGTTCAGCCCTTCACTCAAGCCAATAAAAACAAAGGCGCTCGTTATGTTTCTTCGTCAGTTGAATATTGCCCCCCGTGCCGCACTGGGGTTTGCCTTGATCGCATTGCTCGTCGCACTGCTCGGGATTTTTGCCCTGGGACAAATGTCGAGCATCCGCGAAAGCGAGGTGGCGGTGGAGAAACAATGGCTGCCGAGCATTCGCGGCGGTGACGAGATCCGCGAAATCATGCTGCGCATCCGCACCATTTCCCTGCGCATGGCCCTGGACCAGGACCCAAAGAACATCGCGCAATACCGCAGCCAGATGGATACCCGGGACAAGGAGCTGAGCGAGAAAATCGCCGCCTACGACAAGCTGGTGACCTCGCCCGAAGGCAGGGCACTGTATGACCAGTTCAAAAGTACCTTCACCGCTTACCGCGCCGGCATTGCCCAGTCCTTCACGCTGGCTGAACAGGGGCGTCGCGACGAGCTGACCAAACTGTTGCTGGTCGATATGAAAACCGTGGTCGACGGCTCGGGCAAGCAACTCAGTGACCTGGCGGAACTCTTCACCCGTCAAGTTGCGGCCGAAAGCGAAAAATCCCGGGATCACTACGACACCTCGCGCACGATCGTCAGCCTGTTTATCGGCCTTGCGGCCCTGGCGACAGTCGCCCTGGCCTTGTTGCTGACCCGCAGCATCGTGCGCCCGCTGAGCGAAGCTGTGATCGCCGCAGAGCATGTGGCTCAAGGCGATCTGACTCGTCCGATCGAAACCCGGGGTAATGACGAAGTCAGTCGCTTGCTCAAGGCATTGGCCACCATGCAGCAGAACCTGCGGGAAACCTTGCAGGGCATCAGCCGTTCCGCGACTCAGTTGACCACCGCCGCTGACGAGCTGAACGCTGTGACCCTCGACAGCACTCAGGGCCTGCAACAGCAGAACAACGAAATCGAGCAGGCGGCGACCGCCGTGAATGAAATGACCAGCGCAGTGGAAGAAGTCGCGCGCAATGCGGTGTCCACCTCCGATGCCACTCGTCAGTCCAGCGAATCGGCGCAAATGGGGCAGGAGCGGGTCAGTGAGACGGCCAGTGCCATCAGTTCGCTGTCCGACGATGTGCAGAGCACCAGCGAGTTGGTGCAGTCCCTGGCCAATCAGTCTCAGGATATCGGCAAGGTATTGGATGTGATTCGTGCGATCGCCGAACAGACCAACCTGTTGGCACTGAACGCGGCCATCGAGGCGGCGCGGGCGGGGGAGAGCGGTCGCGGATTCGCGGTAGTGGCCGATGAAGTGCGGGCGCTGGCTTATCGCACGCAGCAGTCGACCCAGGAAATCGAGCAAATGGTGCAGGGCATGCGCAGCGGTTCGAGCCTGGCCCTGGATGCCATGAATGCCAGCGCGACTCGTGCTGCCAGCACCCTGGTTCTCGCTGAACGCGCAGGCCAGGCGCTGCAAACCATCACTGCTTCGGTGCACCAGATTCACGAGCGCAACCTGGTCATCGCCAGCGCGGCGGAAGAGCAGGCGCAAGTGGCGCGGGAGGTCGATCGCAACCTGGTGAACATTCGTGACTTGTCGGTGCGCTCGGCAGCCGGCGCGGATCAGACCAGTGCTTCAAGCCATGAGCTGTCGCAACTGGCCAATGCACTGCAGGGGATGGTGCGGCGTTTCCGAGTGTAAGCGCTGCTGAAAAAAACTGTGGGAGAAAAACCTGTGGGAGCGAGCCTGCTCGCGATAGCGTTCTACCAGTCGACATTGATGCCGCCTGATATGCCGTCATCGCGGGCAAGCCGCGCTCCCACAGAGTTTGTGTCGTAACCCGAAATTGCAGTCGACGCAAAACCTGTGGGAGCGTGGCTTGCCCGCGAAAGCGTTGGACCAGACACTCTGATGTTGGCTGATACTCCGCTTTCGCGAGCAAGCCCGCTCCCACACTGGACCGTGTCAGTGCAGCTTGAGCCTCGGCTCAGTCCCCCGCCCGATCTTGCTGCCCAGCATCAGCATGGCCGTGCGGAACCATCCGTACAGCGCCATCTGGTGCATGCGGTACAGCGACACGTAGAACATCCGCGCCAGCCACCCTTCCAGCATCACGCTACCGGTCAGGTTGCCCATCAAGTTACCCACAGCGGAAAAACGCGACAGCGAAATCAGCGAGCCGTAGTCGGTGTACTTGTACTCGGGCAGCGCCTTGCCTTCGATGCGCAGCTTCAGAGACTTGGCCAGCAGCGACGCTTGTTGATGCGCAGCCTGGGCGCGCGGCGGTACGTTGCGGTCGCTGCCCGGTTGCGGGCAGGCGGCGCAGTCACCGAAGGCGAAGATGTTCTCGTCGCGGGTGGTTTGCAGGGTCGGCAGCACTTGCAGCTGGTTGATGCGGTTGGTTTCCAGGCCGTCGATGTCCTTGAGGAAACCCGGAGCGCGAATGCCTGCCGCCCAGACTTTCAGGCCGGCATTGATGGTCTTGCCGTCGGCAGTAATCAGGGCGTCGGCCGTGACTTCGCTGACCGCGGCATTGGTCATCACGTTGACCCCGAGCTTTTCCAGGGTTTTATGCACTGGCCCGCCGATGCGCTCCGGCAGTGCCGGCAGCACCCGAGGACCGGCTTCGATCAGGGTGATGTGCATGTTTTCCGGCTTGATCCGGTCCAGGCCATAGGCTGCCAGTTCGTGGGCAGCGTTGTGCAACTCTGCGGCCAGTTCGACCCCGGTGGCACCGGCGCCGACGATGGCCACGCTGATCTGCTCGTCCTGAACGTTTTGCCCGGCGTGGGCGCGCAGGTAGTGGTTGAGCAATTGCTGGTGGAAGCGTTCGGCCTGTTTGCGGGTGTCGAGGAACAGGCAGTGCTGCGCCGCACCCTGAGTGCCGAAATCGTTGGTGGTGCTGCCGACGGAAATCACCAGGGTGTCGTAAGGCACTTCCCGCGCAGGCACCAGCTCCAGGCCGGCTTCGTCATAGGTGGCGGCCAGCTGGATTTTTTTCTGCGCGCGATCGAGCCCGCTCATGCGCCCCAGCTGGAACTCGAAATGGTTCCATTTCGCCTGGGCAACATAGTTGAGTTCGTCTTCGGAGGAGTTCAGGGAACCGGCGGCCACTTCGTGCAGCAGCGGTTTCCAGATGTGGGTCAGGTTCGCGTCGACCAGCATCACGCTGGCCGTGCCGCGCTTGCCCAGAGTCTTACCCAGACGGGTAGCCAACTCCAGACCGCCGGCGCCGCCGCCGACGATAACGATACGATGGGACATGGGGATAACTCGCAAGGCTAAAAGAAATCGGTGCGGTTACCCGAGCGAGCGCAAGGCAGCTCATAGCGTCAGGTAACTGATAAATCGGCTCAACAGGCCAAGGCCAATGGTCACTGCCAATACCAGCACAAGGAGCATCCACGGCCGGAATGGTCGGCGCTCGACTTGGTGCTGGGACAACTGCAGGTACTCTTCGACATGCTTTTGGTCATCGGGGTTCAGGCGGCTGGTCATAAAGGCCTCGTCAGGTAGACGTTGCTGAATGTGTAGAAGCTACAGGCAGATTCAATGAGCGATGAACGGAGCATAGCCGGTGTCCGGAATGGGCTCGACGCTCACCTTGTCGTCCAGGCGAATGATTCCACTTTGTAACACTCGGGCAGTGATTCCGCCATGTCCGCGCACCGCCTGAAATGTCCCGGGCCCGAGATTGCTCTGAAGGCGCGCGCACGGCTGACACCAGCCGGTGGTTTCAAAGATCGCCTGGCCGATGCGAAAACGCCGGCCCTTGAGGCTGAACAGGTTGATACCGCTGATAACGAGATTGCGCCGTAAATCTTCAGGCAGCACCGGTCTGTCATCAGGGCGTCCCATGAGCGAACTGATCACGGCCAGGTGTTCCCACTGAATCAAAGTCACCTGTCGCGCGTTGCGCACCCCGGGCTTGGCGCGATCACCGGTAAGTCCGGCCTCCAGTCGCGCTTCGACTGCATCGAGTTCGATCATCGGGGCGTGACGTTCAGGGCGTACACCGATCCATCGAACGCGACCGATTTGCGGGACTTCGGCAATTAGCTCCTGCAATGGACTCACAGACTGATCCCGACATCGAACACGATGCTTCGTCCCAGGTTGCTACGCAGAAAGTCCGGTGCATCGGGATGCGCGAACAGCACGCGAGCAAAGGTAGGTCCCACCAGCGACAGCGAGCGCCAACCCTGGCGCAGGTACTCGGTGGGCGGTGGAAAGTGGCTGTTGAGGTCCAGCACTTCGCGCTTGAGGCTGGCGAAGGCAATGATGTCCAGCTCCCCCAGATCCATGCCGCGTTCCTTGTAGTTGTGCGCTTTTTTGCGCAAGGTCGGCGCCAGTCGCAGCAGAAACTCGTTGGCCGGGATGCGCCGGGGCTTGGCTTCCCGGCGCACCAATTGGCTCAAGGAAAACGCACTGCGTCGACGTTGCAACTCATCGCGCCATTCATCGTTGAGGCGCCGTCCTTCGTCGAGGACGAAGAACACCTCGAAACTGGCATCACGAAACAGCACGTCCGGCGGCTCCCCGGCCGGGGCGAATTCGTCGGCGCGATAAGGAATGTTCAAGCCTTGCAGCAGGCGCTGGCAGACCCAACGCTCACGCTCCCATTTGCGGGCATTGGACAGGAAAGCGTTGGCCTGCTCGGCCGCAATGGTCAGCAGGCGTAAGTAATCTGAGTCATCCATAGGCCCAAGCTTAGCGCTCAAATGTGATCGCAAAGAAAACAGTTTGCCTCGCCAGTGCAATTCCTCGCTCGATATCCCCCTCTGCACAAAACGGATAACGATCTGCGCAACGCGGATATTGAGTCGCTTGCGGCATCTCTAGCATCGGCGGTACGGACGTTCGCCGTCTTACCGACGATCTGAAAAACAACAACAAGAGATAAATGCCATGCGCAAGATCGATGTACACAAGGTTATCGACAAGGCTCGATTCAACCGCTTTCACTGGATGGTGCTGTTCTGGTGTGCCCTGATCATCATCTTCGACGGTTACGATCTGGTGATCTACGGCGTGGTCCTGCCGATGTTGATGAAGGAGTGGGGGCTCAGTCCTCTGCAAGCCGGGGCACTGGGCAGTTACGCGTTGTTCGGCATGATGTTCGGTGCGCTGTTCTTCGGGCCGCTGTCGGACCGGATCGGCCGGAAAAAAGCCATCACCATCTGCGTGATCCTCTTCAGCGGTTTCACCGTGCTCAACGGTTTTGCCAGAAACCCCACGGAATTCGGACTCTGTCGTTTCATCGCCGGGTTGGGCATCGGTGGCGTGATGCCGAACGTCGTGGCGCTGATGAACGAATACGCACCTAAGAAAATTCGCAGCACCCTGGTGGCAATCATGTTCAGCGGATATTCGGTGGGCGGCATGCTGTCCGCCGGGCTGGGCATCGTGCTGATTCCGAGCTTCGGCTGGCAGTCGGTGTTTTACGTGGCGGTCCTTCCGTTGTTGTTGCTGCCGCTGATCATGTACTTCCTGCCCGAGTCGGTGGGCTTCATGCTGCGCCAGGGGCGTCATGAAGAAGCGCGCAACGTACTGCAACGCATTGAGCCGTCCTACGCCGCGAAAGCCGACGATCAACTGCACATGAGCGAAGTGAAGGGCACCGGCACACCGGTGTTGCAGCTGTTCCGCGAGGGCCGGGCACTGCGCACGCTGATGCTGTGGCTGGCGTTCTTCTGCTGTCTGTTGATGGTGTACGCCCTGAGTTCCTGGCTGCCGAAGCTGATGGCCAATGCCGGCTATAGCCTGGGTTCGAGCTTGTCATTCCTGCTGGTGCTGAACTTCGGCGCGATTTTCGGCGCGGTGGGCGGCGGTGTGCTGGGTGACAAACTCAACCTGCCGCGAGTGTTGGCTGTGTTCTTCGCGGTGGGCGCCGTCTCGATCACCTTGCTCGGCTTCAACAGCCCGATGCCGGTGCTGTACCTGCTGATCGCGATTGCCGGCGCCACCACCATCGGTTCGCAGATTCTGCTGTATGCCTGCGCCGCGCAGTTCTACTCCATGACCATCCGTTCCACCGGCCTTGGCTGGGCCTCGGGCATCGGGCGCAACGGGGCCATCGTTGGTCCGTTGCTAGGTGGTGCCTTGCTCGGGATCAGCCTGCCGCTGCAACTGAACTTCATGGCCTTCGCCTTGCCGGGTGCGGTTGCCGCCATCGCCATGACCGTGTTCGCCGTCAGCAGTCGACGTAGCGTCCGGCAATCGCTGGCGGCGCCTCAAAGCGCGGTTGGCGAGGTGTCATGAACAAGTTGCTCCGGGATTTTTCCCTGTCGGCAGCCGTGGCGGGATTCATCGCCACGGTGATTTCCTACGCCGGTCCCCTGGTGATCATTTTCCAGGCTGCCGATGCCGCCCATCTGTCGCGGGAGGTGTTGTCGTCCTGGGTTTGGGCGATTTCCATCGGCAGTGCGGTGCTGGGGATCGGTCTGAGTCTGCGCTACCGGGTGCCGGTGATCATCGCCTGGTCCGCGCCGGGCTCGGCGCTGCTGGTGGCGCTGCTGCCGGGGATTTCCATGTCCGAAGCAGTGGGCGCCTACCTGATCAGCAGCCTGATCGTGTTTCTGGTGGGAATTTCCGGAGCGTTCGACCGAATCATCGGCAAGCTGCCGGCAGCGGTTGCGGCCGCGATGCTGGCGGGGATTCTGTTCAGCTTCGGCACCGGGCTGTTCGTCTCGCTGCAGAGCAAACCGGCCCTGGTGCTGGCGATGTTTGCCACCTACCTGATCTGTAAACGGCTGGTGCCGCGCTATGCGGTGCTGATGGTCCTGCTGGTGGGATGTTCGATGGCGTTGCTCGCCGGCGATCTGCACCGCGAGGCGCTGGTCATCGGTTTTGCCACGCCGGTGTGGATCACGCCAGCATTCAGCCTGAGCGCGACGCTGAATATCGCGCTGCCGCTGGTGATGGTGGCGCTGACCGGTCAGTTCGTTCCCGGCATGGCAGTGTTACGCGCCAGCGGCTACGGCACGCCCTCCGGGCCGATCATCGCCAGCAGTGCCTTGGGCACTGCGCTGTTGGCGCCGTTCGGTTGCCATGGGCTGAACCTGGCGGCGATCACCGCAGCCATCTGCACCGGCCGCGAGGCCCATGAAGATCCCGGCAAGCGTTATGTGGCCGGGGTCGTGGGCGGCCTGTGCTACCTGGTGCTGGGCATCTTCGGCGCGACGCTGGTTTCACTGTTCTCGGCGTTTCCCAAAGAGCTGATTGCGGCCCTGGCCGGACTGGCACTGTTCGCCGCGATTGCCGGCGCACTGACCGGTGCGATGGCCGTGCCGAGTGATCGCGAAGCCGCACTGGTGACCTTCCTGACCACGGCCTCGGGCATGTCGTTGTTGGGGCTGTCCGCGGCTTTCTGGGGGCTGATTTTCGGCATGGTCACTCACCTGATATTGAGCGCCCGTCGTCCCGCCACCCGCAGCCAGAGCGCTGCACAAAAACAAGCTGTTCCTGTCGATCAATAAAAATAAGAGACAAAACGATGAAACAGATTTTTCCAGCAACCGGTTCCGTGTTGTCCCTGGCTGTCGCCTCGAGTTTTTCCACCGGCGCGATAGCCGCCGAAAAAGGCTTCATCGAAGACACCACCGCCACCTTGCAAGCGCGCAATTACTACTTCAGCCGGGACTACTCCGACATCGTCGGGACAAACCCGCAATCGAAGGCCGAAGAGTGGGCGCAGGGTTTCATCCTCAACGTCAAATCGGGTTACACCCAGGGCACCGTCGGTTTCGGCGTGGACGTGATCGGCCTGCTCGGGCTCAGGCTCGACAGCAGTCCGGATCGGGTCAACACCGGCTTGCTGCCGGTGGGCGATGACGGGCGTGCGCCGAGCAACTACAGCCGTCTGGAGGGCGCATTGAAAATGCGTTTCTCGAAAACCGAACTGAAAGCGGGGGAGCTGCAACCCAACCTGCCGGTGCTGGTGTTCAGCGATATTCGTCTGCTGCCGCCGAGTTACCAGGGAGCGAGCATCACCTCGAACGAGATCGCTGGCCTGACCCTGCAGGCCGGCCACCTGAGTTCAACCAGCCTGCGCAACGAGGCGGGGGATGAAAAAATGCAGGCCATGCTCGGCCATGTGCCGCAGCGTCAGGTCAGCAGCGACGGCTTCAATTTTGCCGGGGCCGATTACGCCTTCAATGAGAAACGCACTTCAGTGAGCGCCTGGTACGGGCAGATGGAAGATATCTACAACCAGCGCTTTCTCGGCCTCAAGCACAGCGAGCCAATGGGCGACTGGGTTCTGGGCGCCAACCTCGGCTACTTCGATTCCCGAGAAGACGGCAAGAAGCTGTTGGGCAATATCGACAATCAGGCGTTTTTCTCTCTGCTGTCGGCCAAGCGCGGCGGTCACACGTTCTATGTCGGCTATCAGGCGATGTATGGCGACACGGCGTTCCCGCGGGTCTTTGCCAACATCTCGCCGCTGGGCAACGAGGTGCCGACCTACGAGTTCGCCTTCACTGATGAGCGTTCATGGCAGGCGCGTTATGACTACGACTTCGCCGCCCTCGGCGTACCCGGCCTGACCAGTACCGTGCGTTACATCTCGGGCAACAACGTCGACACCGGCAAGGGCTTTGAGGGCAAGGATCGCGAGCGCGATCTGGATATTGGCTATGTCCTGCAGAGCGGCAGCCTCAAGGGCCTCGGCATCCGTGTGCGCAATGCCATGGCGCGCTCCAACTACCGCAGTGATATCGATGAGAACCGCTTGATCCTGAGCTACACCTGGACGCTGCTATGAGCGACTGATCACAGGTTGCTGGTGCAGTTGCCCATGACCTCGTAGGTCACGCGATGGGTCTGGCCCTGATGGTCCACATACACCATGGTCGCCGGCACCACGCCGCAGGCTGTCGCGGTATCCGATACGGAAACCACCTTGGCAATGTCCAGCGGTTGCGCGGGATTGTAAGGGACGGCCGAAGGCAGGTTGTCGGCGGCCATGGCCGTGGTGGCGATGAGGGTCAGAAACAGGCTGGTCAATGTTTTCATTTTTCTGCATTCCGGGTTGATCCTGATGTCTGAATTTTTAGGCATCGGCCTTGCGCGATAAAGATGGCTGGATCTGATTCAGTCTTGCGAAATACGTAACAATCAGCGCGCACTCCCCTGTAGGAGCGAGCACGCTCGCGATGGACGTCAACGATGATGCGGGCTGCCTGACACCCAGCGGTGTTCGGGCCTCCATCGCGAGCGTGCTCGCTCCTACAGGGGTTGTGGGTGCGGTGTAGACTGGGATCTCTTCCAGGGAGTGAGCCGCGCATGATCGGCGTCGAGTTGCTGTCACCCGAAACCCTCGCGCTGGGTTGGCTGATCTACGTACCGGTGCTGATCTGGGCGATCTGTCGCGCATCCTGGGTCGAGCTGTTCACTGACAGCCGTCGTCAGCATCTGGTGCTCGGCACGGTGTTCGCGCTGTTTCTGCTGTGGCTGGTGCGGCGGGATTTCGATACCGGCGTGTCTTATCACTTCATCGGCATGACGGCGGTAACGCTGCTGCTCGACTGGCCGCTGGCGATCGTTGGTGGGCTCATCGCGCAAACGGGACTGGTGCTGCTGGGGCGTCAGGACCTGACGGCGATGGGAGTCAATGGCGCACTGTTCATTCTGCTGCCGGTGCTGGTCACCGAGTGCTGTGCGATCGTGGTCGAGCGTGCGCAGCCGCGCAATCTCTTCGTATATATCTTCGTTTCCGGTTTCTTCGCCGCGGCGTTGTCGGCGTTGCTGTGCCTGTTGCTGGCGCTGACGGTGCTGTGGTTCGACGAGCGTTTTGCGATGCCGTACTGGCTCGAGGATTTCATCGGCTATTTATGGCTGATCATTTTTCCCGAGGCGTTCATCAACGGCATGGTGGTCAGCGCGCTGGTGGTGTTCTGCCCGGAATGGCTGGAGACCTTCAATCGTACGCGCTATCTGTCGGCGCCGTGGAAAGACGACGATCCCGGGTCCTGAGTCTGTTCAGGCCCGGGATCGGCAGGTGTTCCCGATATCAGTGATGGCGAGGTTCGAAGTCGCCACTGAACATTTCGTCTTCGGCATCCGGGGCCACCGGAATCTTGTGCTCTTCCGAAGCCCAGGCGCCCAGGTCGATCAGCTTGCAGCGGTCGGAGCAGAAGGGCCTGAACAGGCTTTCGGGGCTCCATTCCACAGGGGCGCCGCAGGTCGGGCATTCGACGGTTGGGTACTGGCTCATGACTGGCCTCCAGGCAAAGTAAGGTAAAAGTGATGCAGGCGTTCGACCTCGCTGCGCAGCCAGGCGAGGTCGCGGTCGTTGACCACCACATCGTTGGCATGACTCACGCGATCCTGGCGACTGGACTGGACCTTGAGGATCGCCTGGACCTGCTCTTCGCTGGTCTGGTCCCGCTGCAAGGTGCGTTCGATCTGCAGCTGTTCCGGGGCATCGATCACCAGCACCCGCTGGGTCATGGCGTACTGGCCGGACTCGATCAGCAGCGGTGAAACCAGAATGGCGTAAGGTGATTCTGCCAGTGCCAGGTGATGAGCGATTTCTTCGGCGATCAACGGATGCAGCAAGGCTTCGAGCCAGCGACGCTCATCCGCTACTTCGAAGATCAGTTTACGCAGGGCCGCGCGATCCAGCTGACCGTCGGCCTGCAACACGCCGGGGCCGAAGTGTTCGGCGATTTTCGCCAGCGCCGGACGGCCCGGCTCCACGACCCAGCGCGCGGCATGATCGGCATCGACCACGTGTACGCCCAGGTCGATGAAATGCTGGGCAGCAGCGCTTTTGCCGCTGCCGATGCCGCCGGTGAGGCCGAGAATCCAGGGTTTTTGCGCAGGGGTATTCATTTCAAACCGACAAACTGCCAATAGAAGTCGGTTATTTGACCACCCCAGAGCATGGCAATCCAGCCGGCAATTGCCAGATAGGGGCCGAAGGGGATGGGCGTGGAGGTTTTTGCCTTGCTCAGGCGCAGGTAAATCACGCCGATGATTGCTCCGACGAAGGACGCCAGCAGGATGGTCAGCGGCAGAATCTGCCAGCCACCCCAGGCTCCGAACATTGCCAGCAGCTTGAAGTCGCCATGACCCATGCCGTCCTTGCCGGTGATCAGCTTGAACACCCAGAACACCGACCAGAGCAACAGATAGCCGGCAATGGCTCCCCACAATGCGTCGTGCAGCGAGACGAACAGTTCGAGGCTGTTGACGATCAGACCCATCCACAGCAGCGGTAACACCAACACGTCCGGCAGCAGTTGATGGTCGGCATCGATCTGGCTCATCGCCAACAGACCCCAGGTCAGCAGCAGCGCCATGGCGGCTTGCCAGCCGAATCCGAAATGCCAGGCAACGAACGCCGACAACAGGCCGCAGGCGAGTTCCGTGAGTGGGTAGCGTTTGCTGATGGGGGTCGCGCAGGCGGAACAGCGTCCGCGCAGAAACAGAAAGCTGATGACGGGAATGTTTTCCCAGGCGCGGATGCGGTGTTCACAGCGCGGGCACTGGGAGTGTGGCAGCAGCAGATTGTAGGTGGGCTGCAGTGTTTCGTCGGGCATCCCGAGTATCTCGTGCGCCTGCATGCGCCATTCGCGTTCGAGCATCTTCGGCAGGCGCCAGATCACCACGTTGAGAAAGCTGCCGACCAGCAGCCCCACCAGCCCGGCAATCGCCACGAATGCCAGTGGGTAGAGCGTCATGATTTCGTTCAAGGGCATGTCAGATCGCTGATCCGAGTTGGAATATGGGCAGGTACATCGCAACCACCAGGCCGCCGACGATAACACCCAACACCACCATGATGAACGGTTCCATGAGACTGGTGAGACTGTCGACCATATTGTCGACCTCGTCTTCGTAGAAGCCCGCGACCTTGTCCAGCATGTCGTCCAGCGCACCGGACTCTTCGCCAATGGCGGTCATCTGGATCGCCATGGTCGGAAAAATGCCGGAGGAACGCATGGAGAAATTCAATTGCATGCCGGTGGAAACGTCCTGCTTGATCCGCAGCACCGCACGCTTGAAGACCACATTACCGGCGGCACCAGCCACGGAATCCAGGGCTTCGACCAGAGGTACGCCAGCGGCGAAAGTAGTCGAGAGGGTGCGGGCAAAACGAGCCACGGCGGATTTGTACAACAGGGTGCCTACCAGAGGCACTTTCAGCAGCCAGGCATCCATTCGGTCACGAAAGCCCTGGGAGGTCTTGAGTGCGTGACGAACCGCAAAAATCGCCGCGATCAACCCGCCCAGCATCATCCACCACCATTCCTGCATGAACCGCGACAGTCCGATGACCATCACGGTGAATGCCGGCAGCTCGGCGCCAAAGCCTTCGAACACCGACTGGAATTGCGGCACTACCTTGACCAGCAGAATCCCGGTCACGATGGCGGCGACGAAGATCACTGCCAGCGGGTAGGTCATGGCTTTCTTGATCTTGGCCTTGAGGCTTTCGCTTTTTTCCTTGTAGGTCGCCACTCGTTCCAGCAGCGTATCCAAAGCACCGGCCTGCTCGCCGGCATCCACCAGATTGCAGTACAGCTCATCGAAGTATTTGGGCTTTTTGCGCAGGGCCGCGGCGAAGCTGTTACCGGCCGCGACCTCCTGTTTGACCTCATCCACCAGCGCGCGCATGGCCGGGTTTTCAAAGCCCTCGCCGATGATGTCGAAGGACTGCAACAACGGCACGCCGGCCTTCATCATGGTCGCCATCTGCCGGGTAAACAGGGCGATGTCCTTGGCCTTGATGCCTTTGCCCAGACGGAGCAATGAGGGCGATTTCTTGCGGACTCTGCCCGGGTTGATGCCTTGCTTGCGCAGTTGCGCCTTGACCAGCGCAGGGTTCACGCCGCTCAACTCGCCAGTGATTTTGGTGCCTTTGCGGTCGGTGCCTTCCCAGAGATAGGTGCTGACTTTTGCTGCTTTGACCGCCATGTTCAATCCTTGGTAACCCGGTTGATTTCTTCAAGGCTGGTGATGCCCTGCATGGCTTTGTGCAGGCCCGAGGTGCGCAGATCATCGAAGCCGTCCTTGCGCATCTGATCATCGATCTGCAGCGCGTTGCCCTCGGCCATGATCAGCCGTTGCAGTTCTTGCGTGTTTTTCACCACTTCGTAAATCCCCACGCGTCCCCGGTAACCGCCGTTGCAGTGATCGCAACCGGCCGGCCCGTAGATCGTGAACGTGCCGATGCGTTCCTCGGGGAAACCTTCCTTAAGCAAGGCCTCACGGGGAATGTCCAAAGGAACGCGGCAGTGGCTGCACAGCTTGCGCGCCAGGCGCTGGGCGATGATCAGGCTGACGGAGGTGGCGATGTTGAAGCCCTGGATGCCCATGTTGTGCAGGCGGGTCAGGGTTTGCGCGGCGCTGTTGGTGTGCAGGGTCGACAGCACAAGGTGGCCGGTCTGGGCGGCCTTGATGGCGATTTCCGCGGTTTCCAGGTCGCGGATCTCGCCGACCATGATCACGTCCGGGTCCTGACGCAGGAACGAGCGCAGTGCCTGGGCGAAGTCCATGCCCTGTTTGGGATTGACGTTGACCTGGTTGATGCCTTCCATGTTGATCTCCACCGGGTCTTCGGCGGTGGAGATATTGATGTCGACGGTATTGAGAATATTCAGACCGGTGTAGAGCGAGACGGTCTTGCCGGAACCGGTGGGACCGGTCACCAGAATCATTCCCTGGGGCTGCTTGAGCGCCTCCATGTACAACGCTTGCTGCTCGGGTTCGTAACCGAGTGCGTCAATGCCCATCTGCGCGCTGGACGGATCGAGGATCCGGATCACCACCTTTTCGCCCCACAGGGTGGGCAGGGTGTTGACCCGGAAATCGATGGATCGGCTTTTCGACAGGCGCATCTTGATTCGCCCGTCCTGGGGCTTGCGGCGCTCGGAGATGTCGAGGCTGGCCATGACCTTGAGCCTTGCGGCGATGCGGCTGGCCAACTGGATCGGCGGCTTGGCGACTTCGCGCAGGATGCCGTCGGTGCGCACACGCACGCGGAAGACCTTTTCGTAGGGTTCGAAATGCAAGTCGGAGGAGCCGCTTCGGATAGCGTCGAGCAGCATCTTGTGAACGAAGCGCACCACTGGCGCGTCATCGGCATCCTGGCCGACGATGGCGTCCTGGCGGTCGTCGTCCGATTCGATGTCCACGCCATCGAGGTCAACGTCGCCCATCTCTTCCAGACCGCTGGAATGAGTGTCGAAGAATTTCTCGATGGCGTCGCTGAGCTTGTCTTCTTCGACCAGGATCGCTTCGGTGCTCAGGCCGGTGCTGAATTGAATGTCGTTGATGGCCTGGTGATTGGTCGGGTCGGAAATCCCCACGAACAACTTGTTGCCACGCCGCCAGAGCGGTAAGGCGTGGTGCTGGCGCACGAGCTTTTCGCTCACCAGTCCCTTGGGTTGGGTTTCCTTGTCGAGGTGATTGAGGTCCATCAGGGCCATGCCGAAATGTTCCGAGGCAATCTCGGCGACCTGGCGGCTTTTCACCAGTTTGTTCTGCACCAGATAGCTGACCAGCGAGATACGGTTGCGCTGGGCTTGCTGCGACGCCTGTTGCGCGCTTTTGTCAGTGAGCAGTTCGGCCAGCACCAATTGCTTGGCCAGACCGCTTAAGGCGATGTCATTCATTGGGAATCCGGGGGAAGACCGTTGGATGACTTATAGCCTAGTCAAGCGAAGGAGCCAAACCAGGCACGGTCGGGTGACAAAAAGTGTCAGATAGTGCGGATCCTGGGGGCCGTGCGGGGCGGCAACGCCTTCCAATGCCCCCGCCAATTGGGCGCACGGGGCTTGGCATGGGCTGTGCTGAGACAGATTCAGATCATGAGATTCCTACTCATGCACGGAGGCTGTCTATGAAGACTCAAAAAGGTTTTACCCTGATCGAGCTGCTGATCGTGGTGGCGATCATCGGGATTCTGGCGACGTTTGCGATTCCGGCTTATTCCAAGTATCAGGCGCGGGCGAAGGTGACGGCGGGGTTGGCGGAGATTGCCGCGTTGAAGGTGCCGTTTGAGGATTTGATGAATTCTGGTACAGCTGAGCCGACCACTCTGACGGGGGCTGGTACAACAACGCAGAACTGCGCCATTGCGGTAACTGGT
The DNA here is from genome assembly GCF_020164475.1 of Pseudomonas sp. REP124. Lineage (GTDB taxonomy): Bacteria > Pseudomonadota > Gammaproteobacteria > Pseudomonadales > Pseudomonadaceae > Aquipseudomonas. The sequence goes on from NZ_JAIQWX010000019.1 coordinate 24,760, forward strand.
ACAGTTGCTTCCGGTGCGGGAACGATCGTTTGCACATTGCAAAAAGCTCCGGCCCCGGTTGCCGGGAAAACCATTACGCTTTCTCGTAGCACTACCGGCTGGTCGTGCGCGACCGGCGTTACTGCTGAATACGCGCCACCTGGCTGCACAGCAGCTGCCAGTTAAGTTACCTACCAAACATAAATGCCTCTATCGTGAGATAGAGGCATTTTTTTTGGGAAACATACAAGGAACTAATCGCATTCCTAATAACGTTGGAAAATCTCGCAAATTCATGGCCTTACGCCTGCTTTAAAGTCTGCAACTTGCAAGTCGAGAAATTCCAAGTCATGCAATTTGCATGGTTTCGAAAGAATCGTTTTTTCATAACTTATTGATTTTTAACGTTTTATCGGCAGTCTCAAACTTGGCACACCGTTCGCAATATCTCCTGTACCTGCTGACAAATATCCCAGCAGACTTTCCAGAAAAACAGGAGTTACTCGTATGAAGAAGTTCGCTATCGCTGCCGCTACTGCTACCGCACTGACCCTGACCATGGCCAATGCCGCGTTTGCACAGTCAGAAGCCACTCAGGCCCCACTGATGCTCGCAGCCGGTGAAATGACCCAAGCCAAGGAAGCTACTTCCGATACCTGGATTACCACCAAAGTCAAAAGCGACCTCGTCACCGAAAAAGGCATTCCTGGTACCGACATCAAAGTTGAAACCAACAAAGGCGTCGTGTCCCTGTCTTCGACAACTGCCGTGACTGAATCCCAGAAAGCCACCGCCGTGGCGATCACCAAGAAAATCAAAGGCGTGAAAGCGGTCTCCGCTGACGGCCTGAAAGCCGAGTAAGGCAAGCTTCTCGCCTGGACTGGGAGAAGACGCGACAGGCGGGCCGAGCAATACGTCTGTCGCCTCTTGGAGTTCATGCGAAAGGCCACAAGGAGGTGGCCATTACAGGCCCCGACAAGGATGTCGGGGCCTGTTCTATTTTGCGGCGATATAATCTGACTGTAGGAGCGAGGCTTGCCCGCGAAGAGGCCGGCACATCCAACATCGATGTCGCCTGACACTCCGTCTTCGCGGGCAAGCCTCGCTCCTACAGGTTCAATGTCCTTAATTGCCGCGTTTGCTGGTGATCTGCGTCAGCCGATTACCCTCGAACCGCAGGAACTGATACATCCCGCTTTTCGGTCCGTAGGTCCATTCCTCGACCGGAAACTCTTCCCGCCGATTCACACTGCGTTTGTAACCCAACATATCGCGACTGACCGGCTCACCGCATTTCTGCAGCACCTCCCCCGCACGATCACCGACGCTGATCAGCTGGCTGCCACAGCGCAATGTATCCGCCGCGAACGCCGGGCAGGCAGATGTCGCCAACACCAGCGCGAACAACAATTGCCGGCCCATCATTCGGCATCCAGATGCATGGGGGTGATGACCTTGCCGTCTTTCTCCGCCTCACCCAGTTGCGCGTCGATGAAGTACACGCGATCGTCAGCCAGTTGGCCCTTGTCCACCAGGTAATCCTTGATGCTGCTGGCGCGGTCCTGGCCCAGCTGGCGCAACAGCACTTCGCTGGAACTCCAGAACTGGATCACGCCTTCGCGCATCTTCGCCGTGCGTTCTTCCTTGCCCAGATCCGTCCATTCGGCCGGCGGCTGAGCCTTCAGGCGGGTGCGATAGATCCCTTCCAGCAGCGGGCCTTTCTCGCTCTCCGGCACTTGCAGCATGGAGGCCTGGGCCGGGACCTTGTCGCCGCGACGCTGGAGCATTTTGTAGTAGTTGTATTGATACTCACGCTCCAGACGCTGCTCGGCGATCAGCGGACCGTCGCTGCTCTTGGCGGCGGTGCCTTCGATTTCCAGGCGCAGGGCAGGGCGCTCTTTCAGGGCATTGGACAGTTTGACCAGCGCCGCTTCGGAGTCCTTGCTCAGGTCGCTGGAGCCCGGTGCGAACGCCACGGTGCCCAGGTCTTCCGAACCGCCACCAGCCACCAGGCCGCCGATGAGTTTGAACGGCGCAGCGGCCGCCTTGACGATCAGGTTACGCAGGGTCTGCCAGACGATCGGCATGACGCTGAACTGCGGATTGTTCAAGTCGCCGGACACCGGCAGCTCGATGGAAATCTTGCCGTCGACGTCCTTGAGCAAGGCAATCGCCAGTTTCAGCGGCAGGCTGACGGCATCGGGACTGTCGACCTTCTCACCCAGCTGCAGCTGCTCGACCACCACTTTGTTCTCGGCCTGGAGCTGGCCCTTGGTGATCTTGTAGTGCAGGTCCAGATTGAGCCGGCCCTTGCGGATGCGATAACCGGCGAACTTGCCGGAGTAGGGCGTCAGCGTGGTCAGTTCCACTCGCTTGAAGCTGGTGGCGATGTCGAGGCTGGCCATCGGGTCGAACGGGTTGACCGCGCCCTTGATGGTCACCGGTGCATAGCGATCGACCTTGCCCTTGACGTCGACGCTGGCCGGCTTGGCCTGACGACTGTCGATGGTGCCGATCTGGCCGTTGAGTTCCTGCACGGCGGTGGCGAAATTCGGCGTCAGGCTGAAGTCGGCGAAGTTGGCCGAACCGTCATTGATGGCTATGCCGCCGATATGGATACCCAGCGGTTTTTCCTTGCTCGCAGGCTTGGCGGCAGCGGACTTGGTGCCGGAATCCGCCGGTTGCGGAATCAGCAGGTCGTCGATGTTGGTGGTGCGGTCATCGTTGATCATGAACCGTACATAGGGCTGCAGCAGGTTGATCTTGTCGATCGACAGGCTGTCGCCATGCTGATAGTTCAGGCCATCGACCACCACCTGCTGCCATTTGAGGAAATCGCGGGTCTTCAGGGTGTCGAGGGTGTGCAACTGATCGATCTGTGCGCGGCCGGTAACGCTCAGGGCCAGCGGCTCGGTGCTTTTCAGATTCACCGCCAGATCGCTGCCCAGCATGCCGCTGCGCAGCTCCAGGCGAATGAACGGGCTTATGTAGGACTGCGCGACACGCAGATCGATGTCGCTGGTCTTCACATTGAGTCTGGCAGTCACTGGCGCCAGGTTGACCTCGCCTTCGGCGCTGAGCTTGCCCTGTTTGCCCACGCCGGTATCGAGCTTGAGCTGGAAGGGCGAGCCGTTGAGGCTGTCGAACTTCTGCAGGTCGAGATTCAGCGGGCCCAGTTCCAGGGCCACGGCCGGTTGGGCTTTGCGGTCAGCAAGATGCACCTGGTAATTGCGCAGTTGCACATCGTTGAGCAGCACCTGCCAGGGCTTGGAAGGTTGCGCTGCGGGTTTTGGTGAGTCTGCCGCCGCCGGAGCGCTGGCCGGCTCCTCATCAGCTTTGACTTTGGCGGCGGGCTTGGACGGCTGGCTGGCGAACAGTTTCTGCCAGTCGAGTTGGCCATCGGCTTCCAGGGCTGCCCAGGTTTCCAGTTTGTTGCTGCGGATCTTGCCGACGACGACTTGCTGTTTCGCCAGGTCGACCGTGGTTTCACTGACTTCCAGACGCTCCAGTTTCACCAGCGGCCGACCGTCAGGGGCCTTGATGGCGAAGGGCGCGATGGTGGCCGAGACATTGCTCAGCAGCAGTTCGGTTTCCTTGGACAGGTTGAGCTTGTAGTCGGTGCTCAGGCTGACGATACCCTCTTCGAGCACCAGCGGTACTGCATCGCGCACATAGGGCCAGAAAGCCTTCATCTTGCCGTCGGTGAGCTTCAACTTGCCTTCGGAGGCCAGGGGAATGAGGCTGAAATTGCCGGTCCAGTCGATCTGCCCGCCATTGGGGCCGACGGCCACCAGGGTCATGTCGGCGCTGTCTTCGGGCAGGGTGCTGAGATTTTTCAGTTCAAAATCGAGTTTGTCGTAGATGAATTCGATGGGCTCGCTGGGGCGTTCATCCAGAAAATGTACGCCGCCACCCGCCAGCTTGATGCTGTCTATGCGCAGTGGAAAAGGCTTGGCGTCAGGATCGGCCGGGGTGGGATCACTGGGTGGCAGTTTGAACAGGCCGAGCAGATTGAGTTTGCCGTCCTTGCCAAATACGACCTCGGTCTTGGATTTGTCCAGTTCGATAGCCGACAGATGCACGGCTTTGGTCCAGAGACTGTCCAGGCTCAGATCCGCGTACAGGCGTTCGAAGCCTATCTGTTCCTTGCCCGGCTCGCCGATGTTCAGGCCCCAAAGGGTCACTTCAAGGCTGAACGGGTTGAGTTCGATTCGCTGCAAGGACGCAGGCGTCGTGGCGTAGTTGGCCAATTGCTGATTGGCGATACGCAGGGCGACGCCCGGCAAAATCAGAAAGCCCAGCAGGCTGTAGAGGGCCAGAGCAGTCAACAAGGCGCCGACGGCGCGAATCAATCCTTTGTACATGCGTGGCTTCATCTGTCTGAATCGGAGTGCCTTGGAGTATGGCACGCGTTTCTGGTTCCGAAGTGAAAGCCCCGTCAACGAATTTTCAGATTTGTCTGACGCAAATCAGAGCTGCAGGATCAGGGTTTTCAACGGTGGTTGCTGATCCATCGATGGGAAGTCATCCGCCGGTTTCATCTCGGTCCACTCGCGCACCGGCCGCCCGGCTTTCTCGGCGCAACGCAAAACCTGTTCACGCCAATCGTCCATGCTGACTTTCGCCAGGTTGTTGCAGCAGATCAGCACGCCGTTGTCGGCGGTGGCCAGCAGTGCCGGTTTCAGCAGGCTCTGGTAGTCGCGCAACAGGTCGACGGTGCCGAACGCGCTCTTGGCCCAGGCCGGCGGGTCGAGCAGCACGAGGTCATATTGGCGTTGTTCCAGGCGTGGATAGCTCGGCAGTTTTTGTCCGCGACGCTGGCTGATCGGCAGGCCGGCCAGTTGGCGGATGGCCGGGAAATAGTCGGACTGGATGAATTCCATTGTTGGTAGTTGCGGGTTGAGCTCACCGTTTTCACGACCGACCGCCAGGTTGCCTTCGGCGAAATCCAGATTGCACACCTCGCGAGCGCCACCGGCCGCGGCGCTGAGGCCGACGCCACAGGTGTAGGCGAACAGGTTGAGTACGCTTTTGTTTTGGCTGTGAGCCTTGACCCAGCCGCGAGCGTTGCGCAGGTCGAGGAACAGCAGCGGGTCCTGTCCGGCATGACGCCCGCGCACCCGGTAATTGAGGCCCCATTCGTGACCGACGAGGTCTTGCAGGGCGGCCTCCTCGGCACGGTAGACGCTGTCTTCGCGGTCGATGCGCGAGTTGCCCCGGGAGCGGTCGTTATAGACCAGCAGGCTGTCGATGCCCAGGTGCTGATTGATGATCTCGTGCAGTTGCAGCAGCGCGTCGCGCTCCAGCGTCTGGTGGAAGCTCTGCACCATCAATTGCGGACCGTAGCGGTCGATGGTCAGACCGCCGGCGCCTTCCTGGCTACCGTGGAACAGCCGATAGCAATCGGTACCCTGGCTGTGCAGTTCAGCCAACAGGTCCTGGCGACGTTCAAGGGCGGCGCGCAGCGCCTGATTCAAGGAAGACATGCTGGGCGCCTTGCAGGTGGGAATTTGGCGCGGGAGTTTAGCAGCTTGGCGCGGGAACAGCCCCCTGTGGGAGCGGGCTTGCCCGCGAAGAGGCCGGCACATCCAACATCATTGTTGCCTGACATGCCGCCATCGCGGGCAAGCCCGCTCCCACAGGAGGGCAGTCAGGTCAAAAGTCCCATCCGCCGCTTCGCCCGCTGCACCGAGCCATTGCGCACCGCCCAGCGCAACATCGGCGCACTGCGGTTGACGCTGGCGCGGATCAGTTTGCGCTGCAGCGGGCTCTGGCTGACGCCGAGCAAATCGCTGGCCCAATCCGGCAACAGATCAATCCCGGCCTGCATCATCAGCCCGCCAAAAGGCTTGGCCAGGCGACTCGGCGAAGGAGCATTCAGCAACAGCCGCAGCACTTCGCGACTGCGCTCGTCACACAGCAATTGTGGCCGGATGCGTTCCAGGTACTCGGTAATTTCCTGCCGCGAGCGTGGAACGTCTCGAGCCCCCAAGCGTTCAGCGACCAACGCGATCTCTGCGTAATAGCGATCCTGATCGGCAGGCGATAAATGCGGATTGCGATACCGCAGATGCGCGGCCAGAAAGTTGCTGACCTCGGCCACATGCACCCAGGTCAATAGCTCGGGATCGCTGGCGGCGTAAGGCCGGCCATCGGGCGCGGTGCCGGTGATCTGCAGGTGAATGGTGCGCACTTTCTCGATCAGCCAGTCGGCGTCCCGGCTCGAACCGAAGGTGGTCCCGGAAATGAACTGCCCGGTGCGCCGCAACCGGCCGAGCATGTCCTCGCGAAAATTCGAGTGGTCCCACACGCCCGCCAGGGCCAGCGGGTGCAGTGCCTGCAGCATCAAAGCACTGATGCCACCGATGAGCATGCTGCTGAAATCGCCATGCACCTGCCAACTGATCGAATCAGGCCCGAAGAGGCCGGGATCGCCCTTGGGATTTTCCAGATCCAGCTTGCCCAGGGACAGGCCGGTCAGACTCATGATTTGGGTTTCGATGCGGCTGCGGATGAATTCCATGGCGACTCGGTAGTGCAAAGAGGACGCGGCCGGTGAAGGCCGCGCATGCTTTTCTGGTTCAGTGATTTACTGATTCAGGCGCTTGTCGATCAGGCCCTGCACCACGCTCGGGTCGGCCAGGGTCGAAGTATCGCCCAGGCTGTCCAGCTCGTTGCAGGCGATCTTGCGCAGGATGCGGCGCATGATCTTGCCGGAACGGGTTTTCGGCAAGGCCGGCGCCCACTGGATCAGGTCCGGTTTGGCGAAGCTGCCGATTTCCTTGCTGACCAGCGAGAGCAGTTCTTTCTTCAGATCGTCGCCGAATTCGACACTGTTCATGGGCGTGACGAAGGCATAGATGCCCTGGCCTTTGACGTCGTGGGGGTAACCAACCACCGCCGCTTCGGCCACGCTGTCGTGCAGCACCAGGGCGCTTTCCACTTCGGCGGTGCCGATACGGTGCCCGGAGACGTTGATCACGTCGTCGATACGCCCGGTGATCCAGTAGTCACCGTCTTCATCGCGACGTGCGCCGTCGCCGGTGAAGTAATAGCCGGGATAGGGTTTGAAATAGGTGTCGACCATCCGTTTCGGATCGCCGTAGACCGTGCGGATCTGTGCCGGCCAGCTGGATTTGATCGCCAGCACGCCGCTGCCGGCGCCTTTGATTTCCTTGCCTTGTTCGTCGAGCAGCACCGGTTGCACGCCGAACATGGGTTTTGTGGCGCAGCCGGGTTTGATCCGCTGGGCGCTGACCAGCGGGCTGAGCATGATGCCGCCAGTTTCGGTCTGCCACCAGGTATCTACGATTGGGCAACGCTCTTCGCCGACCGTGTGGAAATACCATTCCCAGGCTTCCGGGTTGATCGGCTCACCCACGGTGCCGAGCAGTCTGACGCTGGCGCGGGAGGTGCCCTTCAGCGGCTCCGGGCCTTCACGCATCAGGGCGCGCAGGGCGGTGGGGGCAGTGTAGAAAATATTCACCTTGTGCTTGTCGATGACCTGCCAGAAGCGCGAGACGCTGGGATAGCTCGGTACGCCTTCGAAAATTAGCGTCGTGGCGCCGTTGGCCAGCGGGCCGTAGACGATGTAGCTGTGGCCGGTGACCCAGCCGACGTCGGCGGTGCACCAGAAGACTTCACCGTCGCGGTAGTCCAGCCAGTACTTGAAGGTCATTGCCGCTTGCAGCAGATATCCGGCAGTGGTGTGCAGCACGCCCTTGGGTTTGCCGGTGCTGCCGGAGGTGTAGAGGATGAATAGTGGATCTTCGGCGTCCATCGGTTCGGGCGGGCAGTCGTCGCTCACCTCGCGCAGGGCCTGGTGATACCAGATGTCCCGGCCTTCGACCCAGTTCACCTGATTTTTGGTGCGCTCGACCACGACCACGGTGCTGACGTTCGGGCAACTTTGCAGGGCCTTGTCGACGTTTTGCTTGAGCGGGACGGATTTGCCGCCGCGCACGCCTTCATCGGCGGTGATCACGGTGCGGCAATCGGCATCGAGAATGCGGTCGCGCAGGGAGTCAGGGGAGAAACCACCGAATACCACCGAATGCACCGCACCGATACGCGAGCAGGCGAGCATGGCGTAGGCCGCTTCGGGAATCATCGGCATGTAGATGCACACCCGATCGCCTTTCTTCACGCCACGGCTTTTGAGCACGTTGGCCAGGCGGCAGACGTTCTGATGCAGTTGTTTGTAGGTGATTTGGGAGGAGTCGGCGGGATCGTCGCCTTCCCAGACAATGGCGACCTGATCGCCGCGTGTTTCCAGGTGCCGGTCGATGCAGTTGTAGCTGACATTCAACTTGGCCCCGGCAAACCAGCTGGCGTCACCGGTTTTCAGGTCATAGCGCTGGACAGTGTCCCAGGGGGCGATCCAGTCGAGGAATCGGGTGGCCTGTTCGGACCAGAACTGGCTGGGGTGTTCGATGGATTCGCGGTACAGGCGGTGGTAGTCGTCTTGACTCAATTGTGCAGCCCGGCGGACGGCATCGGCTTTGGGGAACGTGCTGATATCGAACATGACGGTTCCTTATTCTTGTTGTGGTCAACAGGTAATAAAGATGCGCCGAGTGCCCGGCTGGTTCAAGAGGGGAGCCGTGCGACCCTCGTAGGAGCGAAGCTTGCTCGCGAAGAACGATGACGCGGTGTACCTGATACACCGCATCGTCTGATTCGCGAGCAAGCTTCGCTCCTACGGGGTTGGGGGATTACCCGCGATGACGCCCGCGGAAGTAATTGATCAGCCCCTGAGTGGACGGGTCTTCAGCTTCGGTTTCCTCGCTGCCGACGAGGCGGTTGTACACGCCCTTGCCCAATTCCTTGCCCAGTTCCACGCCCCACTGATCGAAGGCGTTGATGCCCCAGATCACGCTTTGCACGAAGACCTTGTGTTCGTACATGGCGACGAGCGCGCCCAGACGGCGCGGGCTGATGCGCTCGACCACCAGAGTGTTGCTCGGACGGTTGCCCGGAATCACCTTGTGCGGTGCGAGTTTCTGCACATCGGCTTCGGCCATTCCCTTGTCGCGCAGTTCGGTCTCGGCTTCGGCCAGGGTCTTGCCCAGCATCAGCGCCTGGCTCTGCGACAGGCAGTTGGCGTACAGCCACTGGTGGTGGTCGGCTACCGGGTTGAAGCTGACGATCGGCACGATGAAGTCGGCCGGGATCATTTGGGTGCCCTGGTGCAGCAACTGGTGATAGGCGTGCTGACCGTTGCAGCCCACGCCGCCCCAGATCACGGGTCCTGTGTCGGTGGAAACCGGCTTGCCGTCCTGACGCACGCTCTTGCCGTTGGATTCCATGTCCAGCTGCTGCAGGTGCTTGGTGATGTTACGCAGGTAGTGGTCGTACGGCAGGATCGCGTGGCTTTGCGCGCCCCAGAAGTTGCCGTACCAGACGCCGAGCAGCGCCAGCAGCACCGGCATGTTCTGTTCGAACGGGGCGCTCTGGAAGTGCTGGTCCATGGTATAGGCACCGGACAGCAGTTCCTTGAAGTTCGACATGCCGATGGCCAGGGCGATTGGCAGGCCGATGGCCGACCACAGCGAGTAACGCCCGCCGACCCAATCCCACATCGGGAAAATATTCTCTTCACGGATACCGAACGCAACGGCCGCGGCGTTGTTGCTCGAGACCGCGATGAAGTGACGGTGCAGCTCGACTTCCGAACCACCCTGGGCCAGGTACCAGGCACGGGCGGCTTGGGCGTTCTTCAAGGTTTCGAGGGTGTTGAAGGATTTCGACGAGACGATGAACAGCGTGGTCTCGGCGCGCAATTTCATGGCCAGCTCGTGGAATTCGCTGCCGTCGATGTTCGCCAGATAGTGGCAGCGCACGCCTTTATGGGCGTAGGCCAGCAGGGCTTCGGACACGAGCTCAGGGCCGAGGAACGAGCCACCGATGCCGATGTTCACCACGTCGGTGATCGGCTTCTCGGTGTAACCGCGCCACAGACCGTCGTGGATGCGGCCCACCAGGTCGGTCATCTGGTTCAGTACCTTGTGCACTTCCGGCATCACGTTGACGCCGTTGACCGACAGCTTGTCGCCGACCGGACGGCGCAGCGCGGTGTGCAGGGCAGGGCGACCTTCGGAGGCGTTGACGATCTCGCCGTCGAACAGCGATTTGATCGCACCCTTGAGGTCGACTTCGTTGGCCAGACCTACCAGCAGATCGCGGGTCTGGGCATTGATCAGGTTCTTCGAATAGTCGAGAAACAGGCCGCAGCTGCTGAGAGTGAATTGAGTGAAACGCTGCGGATCGGCATTGAAGGCCTCGCGCATGCTGAAATCCTGCATGGCTTGGCGGTGGTCATTCAACGCCTGCCAGGCGGGCAGAGCGGTAACGTCATGAGGAGTGCGGTAGTACGCCATCGCTGCGGGTTTCCTTATTACTTGAACGGCCTTTTGAACACGAAAAATCCCGGAGCGCTGTGGGTGGGCGTCCCGGTCGCCTGCGTCGACACGATTTCATGGCGCAGGGCGACTACAGTAAACCCCGCGCAATGATCTGTCTTGACTTTGTCTGACCCGTTTCCGGTACTTTTTTAACATCCAGGTTAGAAACGGTCCGACAAACGGACAGGGCAGGCTCGGATCAGGCCATCTGGACTTCAACGGCAGGAGATTACTTGTGGGAGCGGGCTTGCTCGCGAATGCGGTAAGTCAATCAACGGTGAGGTTGAATGACACTCCGTATTCGCGAGCAAGCCCGCTTCCACAGGTACTTTTGTTCAGGCGGGGGTATCGAGGTTCAGGTGCAGGTTGTCGATCAACCGCGTGGTGCCGAGGAATGCCGCCACCAGGATCACCAAGTCGCGATCTTCTGCCGTTGCCGGACGCAACGTCAGGGCGTGACGGATTTCCAGGTAGTCGGGACGCAGGCCAGCCGCTTCGAGCTGTTTGATCTGCGCGGCGATCAGCGCCGGGAAATCCCGATCGCCCTGTTTGATCGCCTCGGCAATCTGGCTCAGGGTGCGATAGACCACCGGCGCGGTGGCGCGCTGCTCTTCGCTGAGGAAGCCGTTGCGCGACGACAGCGCCAAGCCATCGGCGGCGCGAACGGTCGGCTCGCCAATGATCTGGATCGGCATGTTCAGGTCATGCACCAGGGCGCGGATGACCGCCAGCTGCTGAAAGTCTTTCTGGCCGAAAATCGCCAGGTCCGGCTGGACCATGTTGAACAGCTTGCTGACCACGGTCGCCACGCCTTCGAAATGCCCCGGACGGCTGGCGCCGCACAGGCCTTCGGACAATTGCGGGACGCTGACCCGGGTCTGGCCGGTCATGCCGTCGGGGTACATTTCTTCGACCGTTGGCGCGAACAGCAGGTCACAACCGGCTTCCAGCAGCTTTTCCTGGTCCGCGGCGAGGGTGCGTGGGTATTTGTCGAGGTCTTCACCGGCGCCGAATTGCAGCGGGTTGACGAAAATGCTCGCGACCACGAAATCGACCCGCTGGGTCGCCTTGGTGATCAGCGCGACGTGCCCGCTGTGCAGGTTGCCCATGGTCGGCACGAAGCCTATGCGCTTGCCTTCGCTACGGGCGCGGGCAACGGCGGCCCGCAGTTCGCGTACGGTCTTTACGGTGTTCATGCGGAGAATCCATGTTCGATGCCAGGGAAGGTCGCCGCTTTGACTTCAGTGACGTAGGCGCTCAGGGCGCCGTTGATGCTTTCCTGGCCAGCCATGAAGTTCTTCACGAATTTGGGCACGCGACCGGTAATGGACAGGCCCAGCATGTCGTGCAGGACCAGTACCTGGCCATCGGTGCGATGGCCGGCACCGATGCCGATCACCGGAATGCTCACCGCCTGGGTGATCTCTTCAGCCAGTTCGCTCGGCACGCACTCGAGCAGCAGCATGGCGGCGCCGGCCTGTTCCAGGGAAATCGCGTCGGCGCGCATCTGGCGGGCCTGGTTTTCGTTGCGGCCCTGGACCTTGTAGCCGCCGAGGATGTTCACCGCTTGCGGCGTCAGGCCCAGGTGCGCGCACACCGGGACACCACGCTCGGCCAGCAGGCGAATCGAATCGGCCAGCCACAATGCACCCTCGACCTTGATCATGTGCGCACCGGCCTGCATCAACAGGGCGCTGTTGGTCATGGCTTGTTCAGTGGTGGCGTAGGCCATGAAGGGCAGGTCGGCGAGGATCAGCGCATCGGTGTTACCGCGCTTGACCGCCGCTACGTGATACGCCATTTCGGCGGTGGTGACCGGCAGGGTGCTGTCGTGGCCTTGCAGAACCATGCCGAGGGAGTCGCCCACCAGCAGCACTTCGACGCCAGCCTGGTTGCAGGCGTGGGCGAAGGTCGCGTCATAGCAGGTCAGCATGGTGATCTTTTCACCTTTCTGCTTGAGGCTCTGGAGCGTGGTCAGGGTGATGGCTGGCATGTCAAAAAATCCTCGTTCAGGCGCTCTGGAAACTACTGCGAGTAACGCGCGTGATTCGTCATCTACTCAGGCGCACGGTCTTTTGTCGTGCTTATAAGGCCTGGATTGCGCCCTTTTAGTGCCGTGTTGACGGCAGCGGGACGCCTATAGTCGTGAGGAGAACCCGGGAAGTCAATTGCGTGTGTTACCGCATTGTTACGTCGGGGGTGTTACCGAAGGGGACTGATGCGATTCAGCAGATTCTGTAGGAAATGGCGCAAGCCAATGTGGGAGCGGGCTTGCTCGCGATAGCGGAGTGACATACAGCAACATTGTTGACTGATACGCCGCCATCGCGAGCAAGCTCGCTCCTACAAGGGGTTTTGATCAGGCTTGGGGCAAGCGTTCCAGGCCGACGAACGGGCAGGCAGCGAGCAGGTCCGCGAGGGTGCGGCCATCGGCCAGGCGCAGATCAGCAGGTGCCAGTTCAGCCAGGGGATAAAGAACGAAGGCGCGTTCCTGCATGTGATAGTGCGGGACCTTGAGCCGCGGCTCGTCGATCAGGCGATCACCGAACAGCAGGATGTCCAGGTCCAGGGTACGCGGGCCCCAGCGCTCGAGACGCTCGCGGCCCTGTCCGTTCTCGATGGCTTGCAGCGCATCGAGCAGCTCCAGCGGCGCGAGGCTGCTGTCGAGGGCGGCGACCGCGTTGGTGTAACGCGGTTGGCCGGGCAGCAGCGAGTCGCTTTGATAGAAGGCCGACACCCCGACCAGTTGCGTTTGCGGCAGCTGCGTCAGCGCGGTAACAGCACTGCGCAGCTGTTCGGCAGGTTCAGCCAAATTGCTGCCCATACCGATGTAGATGCGTTCCATGGATTACTCGCCGCTACCCGATACGCCCGCTGCGCGTTTGCGCTTGGAGCCGCCGCTGCGGCGACGCTTGCGTGGCGCGCCGGTGCCTTCATCCTTGCCGCTGAGGTCGCGAATCATGTCGCGGCGCTCGCTTTCGTTGGCGTCCTGATAATCCGTCCACCATTCGCCGAGGCCATCGGTCTGCTCGCCCGCGCTTTCGCGCAGCAGCAGGAAGTCGTAGCCAGCACGGAAGCGCGGATTGTCCAGCAGCAGGTCGGCACGTTTGCCACTGCGGCGCGGCAGGCGCTCCTGCATGTCCCAGATCTCGCGGATCGGCATGGTGAAGCGTTTTGGAATCGCGATGCGCTGGCACTGTTCGGCAATCAACTCGTGCGCCGCTTCCTGCATCGCCGGAATCGGCGGCATGCCGCGATCCTGCAGGCGCAGTACGCGCGCCGGCAGGGCAGGCCACAGCAAGGCGGCAAACAGGAACGCCGGTGTGACCGGCTTGTTCTGCTTGATGCGCAGGTCAGTGTTGATCAGCGCTTCACTGATCAGGGTGTGGGTGTAGGTCGGGTTGTGCTCCAGGGCCTCGGTACTGGCCGGGAACAGCGGATCGAACAGTTGCAGGTCAACCAGCATTTCGAAGGTGTCCGCGGCGTAACCCGAGAGGAACAACTTGAGCACTTCTTCGAACAGACGCGCCGCCGGGATTTCCCGCAACATTGGCGCCAGCTCGCGAATCGGCAAGGCGCTGTGCTTCTCGATACCGAAATTCAACTTGGCCGCAAAACGCACGGCCCGCAGCATGCGCACCGGGTCTTCCTGGTAGCGTTGTTTCGGATCGCCGATCAGACGGATCAGGTGATTGCGAATGTCATGCACGCCATTGGCGTAGTCGAGGATGCGCTCGCTGACCGGATCGTAATACAGGGCGTTGATGGTGAAGTCGCGGCGCTGCGCGTCTTCCTCAAGGGTGCCGTAGACGTTGTCGCGCAGAATACGCCCGCTCTCGTTGCGCGAAGACTGGTTGCTGTCTTCGTCCTCTTCGTTTTGCGGGTGATTGGCCCGGAAGGTCGCGACTTCGATGATTTCGCGGCCAAAGTGGATGTGCACCAGCTTGAAGCGACGGCCGATGATTCGCGCATTGCGAAACTCCGCGCGTACCTGCTCGGGAGTGGCGCTGGTGGCGACGTCGAAATCTTTCGGGGTAATGCCCAGCAGCATGTCGCGCACGCAACCGCCGACCAGATAGGCCTGGTAACCGGCACTTTGCAGGCGTTCGACGATATTCACCGCGTACCGGCTGAATTGCGCCTTCTGCAGCGAATGTTGGCCGCTGTTGAGCACTTCAGGCGTGCTGCGAATGTGTTGCGTGCGACGCACGGGGGGACGGAATGACTGGAACAGCTTCTTCAGCATGGGATGCACTGTTTGAAGGAATGTTCGGCCAAAACGAAGAATTGACCGCATGATGGGCGGGGATTCTAGCATTTAGTCGGGGGATGGTGTAGGACGCAGAAAATATGAGCTGCCCCCTGTGTAGGAGCGAGCGTGCTCACGATGGACGCGAATGATGATGCGGGGAACCGGATTTGCCGGCAAGACAGAAACTACAAGGGGAGCCGAAGCTCCCCAAGAAGTAGTTGCATGCTCTATTTTTGTTATTGGTTTCGGGCTTTTTGTTTTTGTTAAGTGCCCACGCCATGAAGCTTTTCCTTCATGACCCTCCCAATCGGGAGCCAAGAGCAAACGGATTGCTTTGGTCGCTGAATTGCAGTGATCTTTCGATCCAACCAGTACAGGCTCTGTCTTAAGACAGTTTTTTGTTGTTCTCGGCCTGGTCGTGGGGCAAGCCCCAAATACAACGCCTCTCCAAAAGAATCAGTTAGCTGCGCCTCTCGCCGTCTTGTTTTTATTGTGCGTGAGTCGATTCGTCTTATTTTTATTGTCTTGTACGTTGCTTGTTATTGTTCTTGTACCAAACATATAGCAGGGTGCGTGCCAACTTTTGCAAACCCCAGTAAAACAAGGGGTTGTGCGTGTGTGGCAGGTTTTCGAGGGCGAAAAAAAGCCGGGGTTTCGTTACCGTAAACCCCGGCTTCTGTTACGTGAAAAATCTGAGGTAACAGTTTTTTCACAAAATCGCGTGTTACCCGCACATCAGACAGCTGTGGTTCAGCTCTCGCTGGCTACACCCGTCTTGCGCCGCGGAATGCCCAGGCGCTGACGGCGTTCCCACAGGCATTTGCGGCTGACCCCAAGCTTGCGGGCCAGTTCGGTTTCGGTCATGTGGTCCTGGTGCTCGAGTACGAAGTGCTGGAAATAGTCTTCCAGTGACAGGTCCTCGGTCGGCTCATGATTGCTGTTGGCAGCGCTGCTGGAGCCCTGTTGCGGGGCCAGGCCGATGAACTCGTCGTCTTCCAGATCGCCCAGTTCGATGTCGATGCCCAAAAGCTCGGCGGAAATCTCCGGGCTCTCGCACAGGATTACCGCGCGCTCGACAGCGTTTTCCAATTCACGAACGTTACCCGGCCATGAGTAATGGCGAATGGCTTGTTCGGCGTCGGGGGCGAATTTCAGATCGGTGCGGTTGATCCGCGCGCTCTGACGCGCCAGGAACGCATTGGCGATTTCGTTGACGTCGGCACCACGCTCGCGCAGGGCCGGCAGTTTCAACGCGATCACGTGGAGGCGGTAGTACAAGTCTTCACGGAACTGGCCGATCTTCGCCAGGTTCTTGAGGTCACGGTGGGTCGCGGCGATCAGGCGCACATCGACCTTCTGCGACTGGACCGAGCCAACCCGGCGAATTTCGCCTTCCTGCAGTACCCGCAGCAGACGCGCCTGGGCTTCGAGAGGCAGTTCGCCGATTTCGTCGAGGAACAGGGTGCCGCCGTCCGCCGCCTCCACCAGACCGGCACGCCCGGCGCTGGCACCGGTAAACGCGCCTTTTTCGTGGCCGAACAGCTCGGACTCGATCAGGCTTTCCGGAATGGCCGCGCAGTTCACCGAAATCATCGGCGCCTTGGCGCGTTTGGACAGGTTGTGCAGGGCGCGGGCCACCAGTTCCTTACCGGTACCGGATTCACCCTGGATCAGCACGTTGGAATCGGTAGGAGCGACTTTGCGGATCTTGCCGTAAAGGTCCTGCATCGGTGGGCAGGAGCCAATGATGCCGATCTCGCCGTTGCTGTTGTCGGTGCCCGATTTGGCCGCACCATTGGCGGCTTTGCCGGCCACCAATGGTTCGCCGCTGGCTTGCAGCGTCTGGCGATCGCGCAGGATGCGTGCGACCGCCTGGAGCATTTCATCGTGATCGAAAGGCTTGGCGATGTAATCCACCGCGCCCATCTTCATCGAATCAACTGCCGAGCGCAGGCTGGCGTAGCTGGTCATGATCAGCACAGGCGTACCCTGGCCGAGTTTGATCAATTCGGTGCCCGGTGCGCCCGGCAGACGCAGGTCACTGACAATCAGGTCGAACGTGGTAATGGTGAAACGTTCTTGTGCTTCCTGCACGGATCCGGCTTCGCTGACCTGGTACTGATTGCGTTCCAGGAGGCGGCGCAAGGCAGAGCGGATAATGGTTTCGTCTTCGACGATCAAAATGTGCGGCATTGATTCGATACTCTCGACGGTCTCAGTTCACAGCGGACGTCGCTTCGACATGACGCGGTAATGTCACCCGGATTCGGGTGCCGCGCTGGCTCTGAACATCAGCCGGGCTGTCGATGGTGATTTGTCCATAATGCTCTTCAACGATGGAATAGACCAGTGCAAGGCCCAGACCGGTGCCTTCGCCAGGGTCCTTGGTGGTAAAGAAGGGTTCGAACAATCGGTCCATGATGCTCGCTGGAATCCCGCTGCCTTCGTCCTCCACGATCAGGTCGACCGTGTGTTCGCCGGCTTCGCTCTTGACCCGCACGGCACTGCCCGCAGGCGAGGCGTCACGGGCGTTTGAGAGCAGATTGATCAGTACCTGGGCGAGCCGCTGCGGGTCACCTTCGACCCAGTGTTCGGGGTCGCACAGGTTATAGAACTGCACTTCGAAATTGCGTCGGTTCAGGGCCAGCAGGCCAATGGCGTCCTGGGCCACTTCCGCCAGACAAACGGCTTCATCGCTGTGCTGATGACTGCCGGCATGGGCGAAGCTCATCAGCGATTGCACGATGCGCGAGACGCGTTTGGTCTGTTCGAGGATCTGCCCGCTGATTTCTGTCAGTTCGCCATCCTCTTCACGCTCTTCGCGCAGGTTCTGCGCCAGACAGGCGATACCGGTGATCGGGTTGCCGATTTCATGGGCCACACCGGCGGCGAGGCGGCCGATGCTGGCCAGGCGCTCGGAATGCACCAGTTTGTCTTCGAGCATCTGGGTTTCGGTGAGGTCTTCCACCAGCAGTACCAGGCCACTGTTGCCGGGGGCGAGCGGTTCGTCGATCGCCGCTTTGTGCAGGTTCAGCCAGCGGGTCTGGCCGTCGAGGGCCAGGTGCTGCTTGTGCAAGTGCTCGTCCGGAACGTTGATGAAGCCTTGCAGCAGCGCTCTCCATGGATCGGCAATGGTGCTCAGGCGCGAACCGACCACGCGCTGCGCGGCGATTCCGGTCAGTTCCTCCATGGCCTTGTTCCACATGAGGATTTCCTGATCCTTGGCCAAGGAGCAGACGCCCATCGGCAGTTCCTGCAAGGTCTGGCGGTGGTAACGGCGCAGGGCGTCGAGTTCGGCGGCCAGGCCGGTCAGGCGCGAGTGATAATCCTCAAGACGGCTTTCAATGAAGTGGATGTCTTCGGTGACATAGTTCTCGCCGCCGGCCTTGTAGGGCAGGAAGGTTTCGACCATGTCCTGGGCCACGCTCGGCCCCATCAGGCCGGAGAGGTTGGCCTCGATACGGTCACGCAGGCGGCGCAGGGCATACGGGCGGCGTTCATCGAATGGCAGGTAGAGATCACGCAGGGCCTGTTCGACTTCTTTTTGTGCAGCCTTGGCACCCAGGGGTTTTGCCAGTTGAGTGGCGAACTCCTGAGGCGAGGCGGCGTGCAGTTCGCGGCGTTGCGGGCGACGCACATTGTCCACGGCGCAGGCTTCGGCGGCGCTGGCTTCCTCGGTGCTGGCGTTGGTGAACAGCGAGATCAGGGTGAACATCAGCACGTTGGCGGCCAGCGAGGCGATTGCCGCCATGTGCCAACTGGTGTCGTCCAGCACGTAAATCATGTTCAGCAGCGGAATATAGAAACCCTGCAGATTGCCCACCAGCGGCAGCAACATGGTCACCAGCCAGACCAGGATCCCCGCCAAGAGACCCGCGATGAAGCCGCGGCGGTTGGCGGTCGGCCAGTACAGGACCGAGAGCACGCCCGGCAGAAATTGCAGGGTGGCCACGAACGCGACGATGCCGAGGTTAGCCAGGTCCTGCTCTGCGCCCAGCAACAGGTAGAAACCGTAACCGGCCATGATGATCGCGACGATCAGTGCCCGGCGTGTCCATTTCAACCAACGGTAGATGTTGCCTTCAGCCGGTGGCTGGTAAAGCGGCAGGACCAGGTGGTTCAGCGCCATGCCCGACAACGCCAGGGTGGTGACGATGATCAATCCACTGGCAGCGGACAGTCCGCCGATGTAGGCCAGTAGCGCCAGCGCTTCGCTGTTGGCGGCGATACCGATGCCGAGGGTGAAGTATTCCGGGTTGGTGGTAGCGCCCAGTTTCAGCCCCGCCCAGAGAATCAGCGGCACCGCCAGGCTCATCAACAGCAGGAACAACGGCAGGCCCCAGCTGGCGCTGACCAGCGCGCGCGGATTGAGATTCTCGGTAAAGGTCATGTGATACATGTGCGGCATCACGATCGCCGAGGCGAAAAACACCAGCAGCAGTGTGCGCCACGGGCCTTCCTGCAGTGGCGTGTGCAGGGCGGCGAGGGCGGTCTGGTTTTGCAGCAGCCACAGCTCCAGCTGTTGCGGGCCGTCGAATACGCCGTAGAGCGCATACAGGCCGACGCCGCCGAGGGCGACCAGCTTGATCACCGATTCGAAGGCGATCGCGAACACCAGCCCTTCATGCTTCTCGCGGGTGGCGATATGCCGGGAGCCGAAGAAAATCGTGAACAGGGTAATCAGGGCGCAGAAGCTCAGGGCGACGCGATGCTGAACCGGCTCGCGTGTGAGGATGCCGATCGAGTCGGCCACCGCCTGAATCTGCAAGGCCAGTAACGGCAGGACGCCGATCAGCATGAAAATCGTGGTCAGCGCACCCGCCCAAGTGCTGCGGAAGCGGAACGCGAACAGGTCCGCCAGGGACGACAGCTGATAGGTGCGGGTGATCTTGAGAATCGGGTAGAGCAACACCGGCGCCAGCAGGAATGCTCCGGAAACCCCCAGATAGCTGGACAGGAAGCCATAGCCGTATTGATAAGCCAGGCCTACAGTGCCGTAAAACGCCCAGGCACTGGCATAGACGCCCAGCGACAGGGTGTAGGTGAGCGGGTGACGAATGATCGCCCGGGGGATCATGCCCCGTTCACTGATCCAGGCCACGCCGAACAGCACCGCCAGGTACGCGGCGCTGATCAGGATCATCTGGGTCAGGCTAAAGCTCATCGGCATCTTTTTGGCTCTGCAGGATGAAGGTCACGACAATCAGGATCAGCCAGAGCAGATAAGGGCGATACCAGGCGCCAGTGGCGTCGATCCACCAATCCATGATGGCCGGGGAAAACAGATAAATCCCCACTACCAGGAGCAGGACCAAGCGATAGATGTACATCCCGGCCTCTCTTTTTTATGCCTGTGCCCGAAAAAGTGCGGCGATGGTAACGGATGGGGGCGCCACTGCAAGTCTGTTCACTGTAGCTGCGCCTCGGGCAGGCTCAATGTGCGCGGGATCAGGCTGGCATCCCAGTGCTCGATGCCCCAGGCCAGCACTTCTTTTGGCGTGGCGCAGGTCAGTTCGGCACCGGGCGTTTGCCCCAAAGCGCGCAAGGCCCGCAACAACAAAGGCGTAGCTTGATCTTCGGTCAACGGCGGCGAACGGTAAGACTTGCCGAGCTTGTTGCCATCGGGCTGGGTGATCAACGGAATGTGCAGGTAACTCGGTTGGCGCAGGCCGAGCAATTCCTGCAGATAAAGCTGGCGCGGCGTGGAGTCGAGCAGGTCGGCGCCGCGCACGATGTCGGTGATGCCTTGCCAGGCATCGTCCAGTACCACCGCCAATTGATAGGCGTAAAGCCCGTCGCGGCGACGAATCACGAAGTCGCCGACATCCCGCCCCAGGTGCTGATGGAACTGGCCTTGCACCCGATCGATAAAGTGGTAATCCAGTTCGGGTACGCGGATGCGGATCGCGGCGTCTTCGACACCATGCCCGGCATTGCGGCACAGCCCCGGGTAGATGCCGTGGTATGGCTCCAGTTGCTTGCGCGAGCAGGTGCAAGCGTAGGCCAGACCGTGATTGAACAGGCGATTGAGGACTTCGGCGTAGGCTTCATGACGGTCACTCTGACGGACCATCTCGCCATCCCACTCGAAGCCATAACTCTCCAGCGCCTTGAGAATCGCGGCCTGGGCACCGGGTTCTTCGCGGGGCGGATCGAGGTCTTCCATGCGCACCAGCCAGCGCCCGCCGACCGAACGAGCATCCAGATAAGAAGCCAGCGCGGCAACCAGCGAACCAAAATGCAGGTGACCGCTGGGTGTTGGGGCGAAGCGCCCGATGTAGGAGGAGTGGGGGATGGCAGTCATGAATGCATTTAAAGCCAAAAAAACATCAGAAACAAAAACGGAGCGTTCGCACGCTCCGTTCTTCATTCAAGTCGCCATTACTTGCCGACTTGTTTTTCCTTGATTTCCGCCAGGGTCTTGCAGTCAACGCACATGTCGGCTGTAGGACGGGCTTCCAGACGCTTGACGCCAATCTCGACGCCGCAGGACTCGCACCAGCCGTATTCTTCGTCTTCGATCAGTTGCAGGGTCTTGTCGATCTTCTTGATCAGCTTGCGCTCGCGATCGCGGGCTCGCAATTCGAGGGCGAACTCTTCTTCCTGGCTGGCACGGTCTGCCGGGTCCGGGAAGTTGGCTGCTTCGTCCTTCATGTGGTCAACCGTACGGTCGACCTCCTGCATCAAGTCCTGCTTCCACTTGTTCAGGACTTTGGTGAAGTGAGCGCGCATGGGCTTGCCCATGTACTCCTCGCCCTTCGTTTCAACGTAGGGTTCAAAGCCGCTGATTGGCTGTTGCTTTGCTTGGGTGGACATGAAATAGACCGCCTCTACTCTTGTAATCCATCTGCGCAGGATTGCTCCATCACCGACACCCGCCGGCCCTGCGGCTGCAAGCGGGCGAACTTACCAGATCAAATCAGGCCGCGCTACTCCCGGATGTCGAGGCCGCGACCTGTGGCGCCTGTCGATGGTGGCAAAGCGCTGTCTGGTGGCTCTGGAGCCCTGATCAATTATTGATTTTAGTCAAACCTTGAGCGCTCGCTTGAGTCGTTTCGGGCCTGGGTTATACGGCTCTGACCGCTTTAGGTTCTCGCTCGTTCCTGCGCTTGGGTAGAATCGATTCTTTTCTTCGTTGAAGGAAGGCCAATGGCACAGTCCTACAGTGCTCGCAGTCGCGCGATCGAACCCTTTCATGTCATGGCGCTGCTGGCGCGGGCCAATGAGTTGCAGGCCGCGGGCAAGGATGTGATTCACCTGGAAATCGGCGAGCCGGACTTCACCACCGCCGAGCCGATCATCCGTGCAGGCCAGGCCGCGCTGGAGTCGGGCAAGACGCGTTACACCGCCGCCCGGGGCATTCCTGAACTGCGTGAGGCGATTTCGGGTTTTTATCAGCAGCGCTACGGCCTGGACATCGATCCGCGGCGCATCCTGATCACCCCGGGTGGTTCCGGCGCGCTGCTGCTGGCCAGTGCCTTGCTGGTGGACCCGGGCAAGCATTGGCTACTGGCGGACCCGGGATATCCCTGCAACCGGCATTTCCTGAGACTGGTCGAAGGTGCTGCTCAGCTAGTGCCGGTAGGGCCGGACGTACGTTATCAACTGACCCCGGACCTGATCCAGCGCCATTGGGATCACGACAGCGTCGGCGCGCTGGTGGCCTCGCCGGCCAACCCGACCGGGACCATCCTCACTCGCGACGAGCTGGCAGGTCTTTCCACCGCCATCAAGCAGCGCCACGGTCATCTGGTCGTGGACGAGATCTACCACGGCCTGACCTACGGCACCGATGCGGCCAGCGTGCTGGAAGTCGACGACAATGCTTTCGTGCTGAACAGTTTTTCCAAATATTTCGGCATGACCGGTTGGCGTCTCGGCTGGCTGGTGGCGCCCGATGCGGCGGTCAGTGAGCTGGAGAAACTTGCCCAGAATCTCTACATCAGTGCGCCAAGCGTCGCCCAGCACGCCGCGCTAGCCTGTTTCGAGCCATCGACCATCAGCATTCTCGAAGAGCGCCGCGCCGAATTCGGTCGCCGCCGCGACTTCCTGTTGCCGGCCCTGCGTGAATTAGGCTTCGGTATCGCCGTGGAGCCAGAGGGCGCGTTCTATCTGTACGCTGATATCAGCAAGTTCGGCGGCGATGCCTTCTCGTTCTGCCGACACTTCCTCGAAACCGAGCACGTGGCATTCACCCCAGGGCTGGACTTCGGGCGCTATCAGGCGGGGCATCACGTTAGGTTTGCCTACACGCAAAACCTGGAGCGCTTGCAGGAAGCGGTAGGGCGTATCACCCGTGGCCTGCAGAGCTGGCAAGGCTGATGCACTTTTATCCTCCGCTGGAAGAAGGTCGCCTGATTCGTCGATACAAGCGATTTCTCGCCGATATCGAAACCGTTGGCGGCGAGTTGCTGACCATTCACTGCCCCAACACGGGCTCGATGCTCAATTGCCAGGTCGAGGGCGGGCAGGTCTGGTTCAGCCGCTCCAATGACCCTAAACGCAAGTTGCCCGGGACCTGGGAAATCGGAGAAACCCCGCACGGGCGGCATTTTTGCGTCAATACCGGTCGCGCGAACACGCTGATTGAGGAGGCATTGCTTGCCGGGGTGATCACCGAGCTGAACGGCTTTACCGGGCTCAAGCGCGAAGTGGCGTACGGGCAGGAAAAGAGTCGCATCGATTTTCGTCTCGAGTACCCCGATGGGCCGGCTTACGTGGAAGTCAAAAGCGTCACCCTCGGTTTTGAAGGTGATGCGGTGGCGGCATTTCCCGACGCAGTGACCCAGCGCGGTGCCAAGCACCTGCGTGAGCTGGCTCATCTGGCTCGGGATGGCATTCGCGCGGTGCAGTTGTATTGCGTGAATCTCACGGGAATCGATGCGGTGCGTCCGGCGGACGAAATCGATGCAGCGTACTCTCAAGCCTTGCGTGAGGCCGTATCGTGCGGCGTGGAAGTGCTGGCCTACGGTGTGCGCCTGACCCACGAGGAGATGGTGGTTGATCGGCGCCTGGAAGTGATACTGGGCGTTTAAGGGTTGATCCAGATGCCGTGAGCATCCTCGCGGCATTCGACCTGGGTCAGCGATTGCCCCGCGCAAGGGCCGGCGACACATTCGCCGTCCTCGATCAGAAACAGGGCGCCATGGGTCGCGCACTGGATCAGGCTGTTACTGGGGTCGAGGAACTGGTCGGGTGTCCATTCCAGCCCGACACCGCGATGCGGGCAGCGATTGATATAGACGTATACCTGGCCGGCCCGGCGCACGGCGAAAAGCTTTTGACCATCGATCTCGAATCCGCGGCTGCTGGCGTCGGCCAGTTCAATGCCCTTACACAGAAATTTCATGCCTATCCTCAGGGTGTGCAGTCAGGCATCCGAGCTTGACTCGCAAATGCAAGCGATTATCAAATGGCGGGCTTGCCCAACAGATGCAGTAGCCAGGTGCACAGGATACTTGGCCTGCCGCTTTGATGCCCGGTTAACCCTTGAAGGAAGCTGTTTATGCGCCTGAGTATCCGCGTCGCTGCGCTTTGTGTCGGACTTTTCGCCAGTCATCACGCCGCTGCAGATGAACTGCCGCAACGCTGGGTCAGTGCCGGTGGGGCGCTTTCGGAGTGGGTCTGCGCGTTGGGTGGCGAGGCGAAATTGGTGGGAGTCGATACCACCAGCCAGCATCCTGCTGCGCTCAAAGCCCTGCCCAGTATTGGTTATCAGCGCCAGTTGTCGGCGGAAGGGGTGCTGAGTTTGCAGCCGCAAATTCTGGTCGGCACCGAAGAGATGGGGCCGCCGCCGGTGATTTCGCAGATTCGCGGTTCGGGAGTGACGGTAAAGATGTTCTCGGCACAACCGAATATGGCGACGCTGCAGATCAACCTTCGGCAATTGGGCAAGTTGCTTGGCGCTGAAGAAAAGGCGGAGCAGGTGCTGGCCACTTATCAACAGGCGCTTGAGCAGCAGAAGGTCTGGGTGACACGGGCGCAGTTGAAGCAGCCGTCTCCTGGTGTGCTGCTGGTGCTAGGGCATGCAGGTGGCAAGCCACTGATCGCCGGCAAGGACACTGCCGCAGACTGGCTGCTGCAACAGGCCGGTGCGCATAATCTGGCAACCCATAGCGGTTACAAGCCGTTTTCCAATGAATCGCTGGTGAGTCTGGACCCTGATGTGCTGGTGTTCGCCGATCGCGCGCTGTCCGGCAGTGAAGCCCGCGCGGCGTTGTTCAAGGAGAATCCGATTCTGGCCTCGACTCGCGCAGCCAGGAACGATCGTGTTCTCGAACTTGACCCGACCTTGTTGGTAGGCGGTCTGGGGCCGCGACTACCGGAGAGCCTGAAAAAGCTGTCCGAGGGTTTTTATCCCGAAACTGCTGGCCAATAAACCTGGGCCGTCGCTGCGTAAAAGGGGCGGCGGCTTTTTCATGGGCAAAAAAAGACCCGGCAGAGCCGGGTCAAATAACCGTGATTAGCCTGATGAGGAGATAATCTGAGAGTCCGAACCAAGGGCTTTCCAGAATATCGACCAGTCTCGCGACCAGTTGTGATAATCATATCGATTCTCATTACCAAGTCAACCGCTGATTTTCATTTGGCTTGTTGGGTGTCGCACGATCCCGGTAAGTACTTGTATTCATTGATTATCTAAAGGTCGTTTTTAGAGAGATCAATTTTTGTGACGTGACGAGATCGCTTCCAGCTGCTTGTTCAGCGCTTCTTTTCGTTCTGCCGGAATGTCATTCCAATGCACATCCATCAATGCCCCCTCGATCGCGTACAACAACACCTTGGACGCCCGGAACCCGCGCGTGCGCACGGCCCGGTAGGCGTCCACCGCCCCCAGGCGACGCAAGTCCGAGGCGCTGTGAATGCCCACGGCATGCAGCCACTGCGCCGACGTCTTGCCAAGATTCTTCAGGTGTTGCAGTTCATCATTCATCAAGCCTCCTTGCGATGGCCGAATGGTGCGTGGGCAAGCCTCTCAGGAGTGTAGCCATCAGTAGGAAAAGCGTGATTCTTTGGTCGTTTTCGACGCAAACGCTTCTAAGCGGAGGGATCTGGCTAGGGGAAGAACGTCGGCGAATGACCGGCGAAAGGATCGGAATGAGCGGGATTCAGGGGCAAAACGTCCCGAAGTCTGGCGCAAGGGCAGGGGCGCCAGACTTGTCAATTCACGCTAGGGCTCAGCGTGTGCGGTAGCGCAAGCGGGTTCCGAAGTTCATCGACATCAGGATTTCGTCGGCGCTGAGCTCAACCGGGAAGTACGCACCCGAGATCTGCGCATGAGCCAGGCTCGCGCCTTCAAGCTTCGCTTTGGTGAAGTCGATGCCGCGCAAATCGGCGGAGCGAAAGTACGCATCGCGGAAGTCGATGCCGTCGGCATTCAGTTCCCGCAAATCCAGGCCGCGGAAGTCGCCACCGACCATATCGATCGGACCATCGGCCGGGCGTTCTTTATTGAAGCCTGCGATGTCGTCTTTGTGCAGCAAGGCGTAAAGCGGAGTGTCGAGAAGTTTCGGCTGGCTCATGGCATATCACCTGTTGGTTTTATGACGCCAGTATAATGCCACTATTTGACAGCCGTGAAGCGAGCGAACGCTTCACGGCTGAAAATAGTTTTTACAGACCTGGCAGGCGCTGGCGGATTTGCGCTACGACTGTGTCGAGCGTTCCGCTTTCGTTGGTCTTGACGTGTTTGCTGTAGAGGATTTCCGCTGGCGTCAGGGCTTCACGATTGGCCTGCTGGGCCTGAATGACCTCCAGCGTGGCGTCGGATGGATCGATCTTGTCAGCCTGGCGTTGCGCCAACCAGCTCTCGATGACCGCTTGCGGTGCTTCGCAGTCCAGAATCAGGAACGGAGTGCCTGTGGCTTCTGCGATTTTCGCTGCGCTGATGCGCTGGTCGTGCTTGAGGTAAGTGGCGTCGATCACCACCGGGAAACCGGCATGCAGGATAACGGCGGCAATTTCATGCAGGCGATTGTAGGTCGCGGTGCTGGCGTCGGCGCTATAGATGCCGGATTGCACATCGTTGGCGGCGGTTTGCTCGCCGAACAGTCGCTTGCGTTCTACATCGGAGCGCAGGCGAATCGCCCCCAGTGCTTCTACCAGGCGCATGGCCACATGGCTTTTGCCGACCGCGGAAACGCCGTGGGTAATCGCCATGAAGCGCGAAGGAATGGTGCTGTAGCTTTCCGCCAGGTTGGCGTAGGTGCGGTACTGGCGCAGGGTGGTGGAGCGCTGCACCGGAGTAGCGTCCGCCGGCATGCTGAACAGGCTGACCTTGGCGCGAACCAACGCGCGATAAGCTTTATAGAAGTTGAGCAGCTCCAGGCCCTGGTAGTCGCCGGTCAGTTCCAGGTACTGGCTGATGAAACGACGGGCCAGGCACTTCAGGCCGCGGTCTTCCAGGTCCATCGCCAGGAAGCCGGCGTCGGCATAGACGTCGGTGAAGCGGAAAGGCTCGTTGAATTCGATGCAGTCGAAAATCACCACGTTGTCGTCGATGATTGTGGCGTTGCCCAGATGAATGTCGCCATGGCATTCGCGGATGAAGCCGTCCGCCTTGCGCTGGCTGAGAACGGGCTTGAGACGGTCGAAGCTGCTTTCGGCCCAGGCTTGCAGGGCGTCCAGTTGCAGCAGGTCAGCCTTGTCGCTGAGGAACGGGCGAATCTGATCGAAGTTCTGCCGTACCGGCGCCATGACGCTGTCGGGAGTGCCGGCTTCGTGTTCGGCAGGCACTTTCGGCGCGTTGAGGTGGAAGCGGGCGATTTGCGCTGCCATTGCATCGATGTGGGCAGGCGTCAGTTCGCCATTGGCCTGGAGCGTGCTGAGCAAGCCACCCTGTGGGAACTGGCGCATTTTCAGTACGTACTCGATGGCTGGACCGTCGCCGCCCAGTTGCGGGGCTTCGACGCTGCCGGTGACCGGCAACACTTCCAGATACAAGTCATCGGTCAGGCGCTGGTTCAGGCGCAGTTCTTCGCCGCAGAAATGCTCGCGAGCGTCGAGGGTGGTGAAGTCGAGGAAGCCGAAGTTGACCGGCTTCTTCACTTTATAGGCATAGGGGCCGGTGAGCAGGACCCAGGAGATATGGGTCTCGATGACCTTGAAGCCGTCTACCGGATGCGGATAGAGGGCCGGGTTTTGCAGCGCGGCGATCAGGGACTGGCTCACGGGGTGATCCTTCAGAGTCGGGAAAAATTCAGGTCGTCATTATGGCGGCTAGCCAGCTCAACGCAAACTCGGAGGGCTCCTGTTGAGTATGAATAAAGTGCGTATAATCCGCCGCCATGACACGTACTCGAACTCCCCGTACCCCCAAAAAACCACCCTCCAAAGGCCTGCGGCCCTGGCTGGGCTGGGCCCTTAAACTCAGTCTGGTCGGCCTTGTGGTGCTGGCCGGATTCGCGGTTTACCTCGATGCCATCGTGCAGGAGAAGTTTTCCGGCAAGCGCTGGACGATTCCGGCCAAGGTATACGCGCGTCCGCTCGAGCTGTTCGTCGGACAAAAGCTCAGCCGGGACGACTTTCTGACCGAACTCGATGCCTTGGGCTATCGCCGTGAAAGCGTGGCCAACGGTCCGGGCGCGGCCTCGGTCAGCGGCAATACCGTCGATCTGAATACCCGTGGCTTCCAGTTCTATGAAGGTATGGAGCAGGCACAACCGGTTCGGGTGCGTTTTTCTGGCGACTACGTTGCCGAGTTGTCGGGTTCCAGCGGTTCGAAGTTGTCCGTGGTGCGTCTGGAGCCGTTGCTGATCGGTGGCCTGTACCCGAAAAACCTTGAAGACCGGATCCTGATCAAGATCGATCAGGTGCCGCCTTATCTGCTCGAAACCCTAGTGGCTGTCGAAGACCGCGACTTCTACCACCACTTCGGCGTCTCGCCGAAGTCGATTGCCCGCGCGATCTGGGTCAACGGCTCGTCCGGGCGGATGCGCCAGGGCGGCAGTACCCTGACGCAACAGTTGGTAAAGAATTTCTACCTGACCAACGAGCGCAGCCTGACCCGTAAGCTCACTGAAGCGATGATGGCTTTGCTGCTTGAGATGCACTACGACAAGCGCGAAATCCTCGAGGCTTACCTCAACGAGGTGTTCATCGGCCAGGACGGCCAGCGCGCGGTGCACGGTTTCGGTCTGGCCAGCCAGTTCTTCTTCAGCCAGCCACTGGCCGAACTCAAGCTGCACCAGGTGGCATTGCTGGTGGGCATGGTCAAGGGCCCGTCCTCCTATAACCCGCGTCGTTATCCTGAGCGCGCCCTTGAACGGCGCAATCTGGTGCTCGACGTGCTGCAGGAGCAGGGCGTCGCGACGCCCGAGCAAGTCGAAGCCGCGAAGAAAATGCCGCTGGGCGTGACCAAGCGCGGCAGCCTGGCCGACAGCTCGTTCCCCGGCTTCCTCGATCTGGTCAAGCGTCAGCTGCGTGAAGACTATCGAGATGAAGACTTGACCGAAGAGGGGCTGCGGATCTTCACCAGCTTCGACCCGATTCTGCAAATGAAGGCCGAAGCCTCGGTCAACGACACCTTTAAACGCCTGGCCGGGCGCAAGGGTTCCGAGGATGTTGAGGCAGCGATGGTCGTGACCAATCCGGAAACCGGTGAAGTCCAGGCCATGATCGGCAGTCGTCAGGCCAGCTTTGCCGGTTTCAACCGGGCACTGGACGCGGTGCGACCGATCGGCTCGCTGATCAAGCCGGCGGTCTATCTGACCGCGCTGGAGAAACCTAGCCAATACACGCTGACCAGTTGGCTGTCGGACGAGTCGTTCTCGGTCAAGGGTGCGGACGGTCAGGTGTGGAAGCCGCAGAACTATGATCGTCGCTCCCACGGCACAGTCTTCCTTTATCAAGGCTTGGCGCACTCCTACAACCTGTCGACCGCGCGTCTGGGTCTGGCGGTGGGTGTGCCGAACGTACTCAAGACCCTCGGGCGACTTGGTGTGAGTCGTGAGTTCCCGGCCTTCCCGTCGATGCTCCTGGGCGCCGGTGGCATGACGCCAATCGAAGTGGCGACCATGTATCAGACCCTGGCCAACGGCGGTTTCAACACGCCGATGCGCGGTATTCGCAGTGTGCTTACGGCCGAAGGTGAACCGCTCAAGCGTTATCCGTTCCAGATTCAGCAGCGTTTCGATCCGGCCTCCATTTATCTGATCCAGAGCGCCATGCAGCGAGTGATGCGCGAGGGCACCGGCAGCTCCGTTTACAACGTGTTGCCGAAAACTCTGACGCTGGCGGGCAAGACCGGTACCAGTAACGATTCCCGGGACAGCTGGTTCGCCGGCTTCAGTCAGGATCTGCTGGCGGTGGTCTGGCTGGGGCGCGATGACAACGGCAAGACGCCGTTTACCGGGGCAACCGGTGCGCTGCAGGTCTGGACCAGCTTCATGCGCAAGGCCGACCCGTTGCCGCTGGACATGCCGCAGCCGGATAATGTCGTTCAGGCCTGGGTCGATTCGCGGACCGGTCAGGGCTCGGATGCCAATTGCCCAGGTGCTGTGCAGATGCCGTATATTCGCGGCAGCGAACCGCCTCCCGGTGCCGCTTGCGGCAGCGAAAATCCTAACCCCGCCGAAACGGTGATGGATTGGGTCAAAGGCTGGATGAATTAAGCAAAGAGGGTTTCAAGTGAACAAGTGGTTGATTCCAGCGGTTACCGCCGTGGCTTTGCTCAGCGGTTGCTCCACAGTACAGCGTGGCTCGATTCCGGTTGTCGACTCCGGTACCGCTGTTTCCAACAGCGAGCGGGTTTCGGCGAACGGAGGTTATCGCCAGACGACAGTAAAACGCCCTGCGCAAGCTCAGGTTCAGGAGATTCCACAGGGTGATACCGGCGTTGTGGTCATGGTGCCAGGTGGCGGCGCAACGACGTCGACTCCGATCAGCACTTCGCCTATCACTCCAGGCCCGATCAGCTCGGGTCCGATCACGCCAGGTCCGATAGATACGTCGCCAGTGCAATCGGCGCCCATCAATCAGGGCAGCTACAGCATGCCTTCGACCCCGAGCGGGATTCCGTCGGCCAGCGCCGGTGGCCTGTCCGCCGACGAGCAGCTCGACGGTCCGGTACTGGCGCTGTTGACCACGGCTCAACAGCAGCAATCCAGCGGCGATCTCAATGGTGCGTCTTCCAGCCTTGAGCGCGCCCAGCGTGTCGCTCCGCGCGAGCCGCAAGTGCTTTATCGCCTGGCGCAGGTTCGTATGGCCCAAGGCGATGCGCCGCAGGCCGAGCAGTTCGCCCGTCGCGGCCTGACCTTGGCCAATGGTCGTCCGGCGCTTCAGGCCAGTCTGTGGGAGTTGATTGCCCAGGCCCGCGAGAAGCAGGGTGATTCTGCTGGCGCCGCTCTGGCTCGTCAGAAAGCCAAGGTTACTTCGTGATGGATTCGCGTTTTCCGGTAATTGCCGATCATCTGCTGTTGATCGAGCGTGAATTACGCCTGCAAGGCTGGTGGGATGAAGTCGCGCCCTCGGCAGAAGCGCTGTCCAGTGTTGAGCCCTTTTCCGTCGATACGCTGGACTTCGAGCAATGGCTGCAATGGATCTTCCTGCCGCGCATGAAGGCGATCCTCGAGCAGGACCTGCCTCTGCCGAATGCGTCGGGGATTCAGGAGATGGCTGAAATGGTCTTCGCTTCCCGCAACGTTCAGGGCAAGGATCGGCAGTTGCAACTGCTGCTCAAAGAGTTCGATCAACTGATCACCGCTACTCGCTGACCTCGAGCGCTCGCGGAGCCGTTCGGCTCCTGCGGGTGCTATTGGCAGTTATCTGCGATCTGCTTCTGCGTTTCACTCAGGCGTTCCTGCCGTTGAGCGTCGTCCAGGCGGCGCAACTGTCCATCCACTTCCTCTCTGAGCCGCGGATTGTTCTGCAACTGCGCCAGGTTCGTTCGTGCCTGATCGCAGAACACCTTCAGCTCCGCCTGCTGCTCGGCCACCTGCCTTTTCACATCCTTGTCGATGGCCTGTTGATCGCCTATCGCTGCGCCGCTCTTACTCGGAGGGGGATGTGGGGCGGGTTGGGAGGGTGTCGCGACAACGGTGGATGGCTGGCCTTGGGGTGGTTGGGCATCGAAATGGGTAACGCCTTGGGCATCGACCCACTTGTAAATCGGCGCGGCAATGCTCAAAGGGCTGATGCAAATCAGCAAGCTGGCGGTCAGGAAGAGCGCTCGCATGTCATTTCCTTATATCCGGATGCGCAATTGAAGTTAACACACTTGCGGTTTCGCGGTTTTTTCTTGCTTTCTCATGCGCTTACTTCAATAAAGCACAGACACGACTTGACTTGCAGGGGACGAAACAGAAGAATCCAAAGTCCGCTGTAGAGGGACTGCCAGAAGCAGGCCCTCTCAGTAGATCATGAGGCGCACATCCGCGCCGACCTGCTACACCCGCAACGCGTTACCTCGCGCTGGGTGGGAAAGGCCCGCAACACTTGGGACGATCCCAATACTTGCTCAGTCAGTGCTGACGTAGTCGGCGACCACCGTCGCTCATGCTCTGCTGAGAAGTAAACCTATTAAGACCCGTCCCATTTTCCGTGGGCGGTATTCTGGCGTTTTAGAGGTGGACAACGTGGAGCTTTTATCTGGCGGTGAAATGATCGTCCGCTTTTTGCGTGACGAAGGCGTCAAGTATATCTATGGGTACCCGGGTGGTGCCGCATTGCATATCTACGATGCGCTTTTCAAAGAACAATCCGTTCAACATATTCTCGTCCGTCATGAGCAGGCAGCCACTCACATGGCTGACGGCTATGCGCGTGCCACCGGCAAGGCCGGCGTTGTACTGGTGACCTCCGGTCCCGGCGCGACCAACGTCATTACCGGTATCGCCACCGCGTACATGGACTCCATTCCGATGGTGATTCTGACCGCCCAGGTGCCAAGCACCATGGTCGGTACCGATGCATTCCAGGAAACCGACATGATCGGTATCTCCCGGCCGATCGTGAAACACAGCTTCATGATCAAGCATCCGTCGGAAATCCCGGAAGTCATGAAGAAAGCCTTCTATCTGGCTCAATCCGGTCGTCCAGGCCCGGTCGTTGTCGATATCCCAAAAGACATGACCAACCCGGCCGAGAAGTTCGAATACATTTTCCCGAAAAAAGCCAAGCTGCGTTCCTATAGCCCGGCGGTCCGTGGTCACTCCGGCCAGATCCGCAAAGCCGTGGAAATGCTGCTGGCGGCCAAGCGTCCGATCATCTACGCCGGCGGCGGCGTGATCATGGGCAACGGTTCCGCACCGTTGACCGAACTGGCGCAACTGCTGAACGCGCCAGTGACCAATACACTGATGGGCCTTGGCGCTTACCCGGGCATGGACCGTCAATTCCTCGGTATGCTGGGTATGCACGGTAGCTACACCGCCAACCTGGCCATGCACAATGCCGATGTGATTCTGGCAGTTGGCGCACGTTTCGATGACCGCGTAATCAACGGCCCATCGAAGTTCTGCCCGAATGCCAAGATCATTCACATCGACATCGACCCGGCATCCATCTCCAAGACCATCAAGGCCGACGTGCCTATCGTTGGGCCTGTCGAAAGTGTATTGACCGAAATGGTCGCTACCTTCAAGGAAATCGGTGAAGTTCCTGGCAAGGAAGCGGTTGCCAACTGGTGGAAACAGATCGAAGAGTGGCGTGGCGATCGCGACATGTTCCCTTACAACAAGGGCGACGGCAGCATCATCAAACCTCAGACCGTGATCGAGACTCTCTGCGAAGTGACCAAAGGCGATGCCTATGTGTCCTCCGACGTTGGTCAGCACCAGATGTACGCGGCGCAGTACTACCGCTTCAACAAACCAAACCGCTGGATCAACTCCGGTGGCCTGGGCACGATGGGCTTCGGTCTGCCGGCAGCGATGGGTGTGAAACTGAACTTTCCGGATGCCGACGTTGCTTGTGTGACCGGCGAAGGCAGCATCCAGATGAACATCCAGGAACTGTCGACCTGCCTGCAGCACGACCTGCCGTTGAAGATCATTCTGCTCAACAACGGTGTACTGGGTATGGTTCGTCAGTGGCAGGACATGAGCTACGGCGCGCGTCACTCGCATTCCTACATGGAATCGCTGCCTGACTTCGTCAAATTGGCCGAGGCCTATGGTCACGTGGGCATGCGCATCACCGACTTGAAGGATCTGAAGCCGATGATGGAAAAAGCATTCGCCATGAAGGATCGCCTGGTATTCCTCGATATCCAGGTCGATGCCAACGAGCACGTCTATCCGATGCAGATCAAAGACGGCTCCATGCGCGATATGTGGCTGAGCAAGACGGAGCGTACCTAATCATGCGTCACATTATTTCCTTGCTTCTGGAAAACGAACCCGGCGCTTTGTCTCGCGTAGTCGGCCTGTTCTCGCAGCGCAACTACAACATCGAAAGCCTGACCGTGGCCCCGACCGAAGACCCGACCCTGTCGCGTCTGACGCTGACCACCGTTGGTCACGATGAGATCATCGAGCAGATCACCAAGAACCTGAACAAACTGATCGAAGTGGTCAAATTGGTCGACTTGTCGGAAAGTGCTCATATCGAGCGCGAACTGATGCTGGTCAAGGTCAAGGCCACCGGTGCCCAGCGCGCCGAGATCAAACGCACCACCGATATTTACCGTGGACAGATCGTCGATGTCAGCGCCAGCGTGTATACCGTTCAATTGACCGGTACCAGCGACAAGCTCGACAGCTTCATTCAGTCCATCGGCACCGCATCGATTCTGGAAACCGTCCGCAGCGGCGTGACCGGCATCGCTCGCGGCGACAAAGTACTCAGCATCTAACCAAATTAGCGAATGGCCTGAACGGCCTGGATATATAGGGGAAATTCATGAAAGTTTTCTACGATAAAGACTGCGACCTGTCGATCATCCAGGGCAAGAAAGTTGCCATCATCGGTTACGGTTCCCAGGGCCACGCTCAAGCGTGCAACCTGAAAGACTCCGGCGTTGACGTTACCGTTGGTCTGCGTAAAGGTTCGGCTACCGTTGCCAAGGCTGAAGCCCACGGCCTGAAAGTGACTGACGTTGCTTCCGCTGTTGCAGCTGCCGACCTGGTCATGATCCTGACCCCTGACGAGTTCCAGTCCTCCCTGTACAAAAACGAGATCGAGCCGAACATCAAGAAAGGCGCCACTCTGGCCTTCTCCCACGGCTTCGCGATTCACTACAACCAGGTTGTTCCGCGTGCCGATCTCGACGTGATCATGATCGCGCCGAAAGCTCCAGGCCACACCGTACGTTCCGAGTTCGTCAAAGGCGGCGGTATCCCTGACCTGATCGCTATCTATCAGGACGCTTCCGGCAACGCCAAGAACGTGGCTCTGTCCTACGCAGCTGGCGTTGGTGGCGGTCGTACCGGCATCATCGAAACCACCTTCAAGGACGAGACTGAAACCGACCTGTTCGGCGAACAAGCCGTTCTGTGCGGCGGTACCGTTGAGCTGGTCAAAGCTGGTTTCGAAACCCTGGTTGAAGCTGGCTACGCGCCGGAAATGGCCTACTTCGAATGCCTGCACGAACTGAAGCTGATCGTTGACCTCATGTACGAAGGCGGTATCGCCAACATGAACTACTCGATCTCCAACAACGCTGAATACGGCGAGTACGTGACTGGTCCGGAAGTGATCAACGCCGAATCCCGTCAGGCCATGCGCAACGCCCTGAAACGTATTCAGGACGGCGAATACGCCAAGATGTTCATCAGCGAAGGCGCCACCGGCTATCCTTCGATGACCGCCAAGCGTCGTAACAACGCCGCTCACGGTATCGAAGTCATTGGCGAGCAACTGCGCTCCATGATGCCGTGGATCGGTGCCAACAAGATCGTCGACAAAGCCAAAAACTAAGTCTGACACTTGTACGAAAAACGCGGCTTAAGCCGCGTTTTTTCGTTTGGATGGTCGGTTCTGGTATAAAGCTGCATCGTTTGCGAGGCGAACTGGCATCGCAGGCACTTGTCGAAACTTTCCACCCCGTTGCAAGGTATTGTTCATGAGCGAACGTCCCGAAGAGCCAGGCAAGGCCGCTGACGCCGAAAGCCTGCTGCCCATCGATGAGCATGTCGAGGAAGGGCATGATGCTGAAGGCCGTAAAGTCCGGCATCGTGGTATCTATCTTCTGCCGAATCTTTTCACCACTGCGAACCTGTTCGCAGGGTTCTACTCCATCATCAGCTCCATGAGTGCCCAAAGTGCCTTGAGCGCGGGTGATTCGATTGGAGCAAGCAAATATTTTGCCTTCGCCGCCATCGCCATCTTTGTCGCCATGGTGCTCGATGGTCTCGATGGCCGCGTTGCCCGTATGACCAATACCCAGAGTGCGTTTGGTGCCGAGTACGACTCGCTCTCGGATATGGTCGCCTTCGGTGTGGCGCCAGCGTTGTTGGCGTTTGGCTGGGCCCTGGGTGACATGGGTAAGGTTGGCTGGATGGTTGCCTTCATTTATGTAGCCGGTGCAGCGTTGCGTTTGGCACGCTTCAATACCCAAGTTGGTACGGCTGACAAGCGCTACTTCATCGGTCTGGCCAGCCCGGCTGCTGCCGGCGTTGTCGCGGGCATTGTCTGGGCGTTCAGCGATTACGGTATTCAAGGCTCCAAGATGTCTTTCCTGGTGGCTCTGCTGGTCGCGGCCGCGGGGATGCTGATGGTAAGCAACATCAAGTACAACAGCTTCAAGGAGCTGGACCTGAAGGGGCGTGTGCCGTTCGTGGCAATCCTTGCTGTGGTACTGGTGTTCGCGGTGGTGTTCAGTGATCCGCCACGCATTCTGCTGCTGGTTTTCCTCGCCTACGCCGCATCGGGTCCGGTGCAGTACTTGTTACATCTTCGTCGGCGCAAAAGCGTCGAGTGATGTAGTTTTCCCTCATACTCCGCAGTCTGTTGGTGCGTCTGTCCTCCAATGCTGCGGAGTAGCCATGCTGATCAAAGTCCCCAAAGCGTCCGACTGCCATGAGTCGGATGTCACGCCTGAATCCTTCTATCTTTCCAGGCGCCATGTGTTGAGCGCAGCCGTTGGTGGTTTGGCCGTTGGCGGACTGCCTCGGTGGGCTGTCGCCGAAGATTCTGCACGTTATGCGGATGTGGAGCCTGGCAAGGCGCCGTCATGGTTCAGCGAAAAGCTTCCTTCAACCAAGTGGGGCGCAGTCAATGTTCGCGACGAAGCGATCACGCCCTACAAGGATGCGACCCACTACAACAACTTCTACGAGTTCGGTGCTGACAAGGGCGATCCGGCAGCCAATGCCGGGACGCTGAAGACCGAACCCTGGACGGTGGTTATCGACGGTGAGGTGGGTAAGCCGGGGCGGTATGCGCTGGAAGACTTCATGAAGCCTTATCAGCTGGAGGAGCGCATCTATCGCCTGCGCTGTGTCGAGGCCTGGTCGATGGTCATTCCGTGGATAGGTTTCCCTATATCGGCGTTGCTCAAGCAAGTTGAGCCCACCTCTGGCGCCAAGTACATTCGCTTCGAAACCTTGCAGGACCCCAAGAGCATGCCGGGTCAGCGCTCTGGCTTTGCCTTGATCGACTGGCCGTATGTAGAAGGATTACGACTGGACGAGGCGATGAACCCGTTGGCGATTCTGGCTGTGGGTATGTACGGGAGAGAGTTGCCGAACCAGAACGGTGCGCCGCTGCGCTTGGTTGTGCCGTGGAAATACGGTTTTAAAAGCATCAAATCCATCGTTCGTATCAGTCTGGTCAGTGAGCAGCCTAAAACCACGTGGCAGAGCATTGCTTCGGACGAGTATGGCTTCTACGCGAATGTGAACCCGACGGTCGATCATCCGCGCTGGACGCAGGCTCGCGAACGT
This sequence comes from Pseudomonas sp. REP124, assembly GCF_020164475.1. Taxonomy (GTDB): domain Bacteria; phylum Pseudomonadota; class Gammaproteobacteria; order Pseudomonadales; family Pseudomonadaceae; genus Aquipseudomonas. The sequence goes on from NZ_JAIQWX010000019.1 coordinate 62,217, forward strand.
CGCCTTCCAAGTGGCCTGTTCAAGCCGAACGTGCGTGATACGCAAATGTTCAACGGCTATGCGGATGAAGTTGCTTCTTTGTATGCAGGGCTCGATCTGCGGAAGAACTACTGATGCGATATCCGCTTTGGCGCATGGGCGTTTTCGTGGCTGCATTGGTGTGGCCGCTGCTTTGGCTGTATCAGGCTTGGGGGGATGCACTGGGTCCGGACCCTGGCAAGGTGCTGGTTGATCGATTGGGGCTGGGAACGCTTGTTCTGTTGCTCATTACATTAAGCATGACGCCACTGCAGAAGTTGAGCGGCTGGGGCAGGTGGATAGCTGTCAGGCGACAGTTGGGGTTGTGGTGCTTTGCCTATGTGGTCCTGCATCTGAGTGCTTATCTCGCATTTATCCTTGGATTCGACTGGTCGCAGTTAGGCGTCGAGCTCCGCAAGCGTCCCTACATTATTGTCGGCGTGTTGGGGCTTCTGTGTTTGTTAGCGCTCGCAGTGACTTCCAATCGATTCAGCCAGCGACGTTTGGGCGCACGCTGGAAGAAACTTCATCGCCTGGTCTATGTGGTTCTGGGGCTTGGGCTGTTGCACATGCTTTGGATTGTGCGGGCCGATTTGAAAGAGTGGTCGATCTACGCAGCGATTGGCGCCTTTCTATTAGTCCTGCGGCTTCCGCCTGTAGCTCGGCGAATCCCTCGTTTAGCGGCTAAAAAGGCATTTCTGCCAGAAAAGCGTAATTAGTGGTTGACGGCAGATTTCAGATCTCTATAATTCGCCCCACTTCCGGT
>NZ_JAIQWX010000190.1 GCF_020164475.1 Pseudomonas sp. REP124
CACACCGCTTTCGCGAGCAAGCCCGCTCCCACAGGGGATTTGTTTGTGCTTTAGAACGGGGCAGGACACTCGAAGCGCAGGCGCTCGCCGGTTTGCGGGTGGGTGAAGCTGAGCATGCTGGCGTGCAGGCACAGCCGGGGCCAGGCGGCCAGGGCCTGTTCGTGGGCATAGAGCCCGTCGCCCAGCAGCGGATGACCGATAGACAGCATGTGCACGCGCAACTGGTGCGAGCGGCCGGTGATCGGCGTGAGCTCCACGCGGCACCAGTCACCGCAACGCTCCAGCACCCGCCAGAAGGTCAGGGCGTGCTTGCCGAACTCGTGGTCGACCACATGCCGTGGTTTGGTCGGCGGGTCGTAGCGCAAGGGCAGGTCGATGCTGCCGCTGTCCAGTTCGGGTTGGCCCCAGGCCAATGCGGTGTAGGCCTTTTCGGTTTCGCGGTCGTGGAACTGCCGGGACAGTTCGCGGTGCGTATCGGCATCCCGGGCCAGCAAGATGATGCCGGAGGTTTCCCAATCCAGCCGATGGACGATGAGCGCGTCCGGGTAGCCGTTTTCCTGCAGGCGGGTAATCAGGCAATCCTTGTTATCGTCGGCCCGGCCGGGCACGGAGAGCAACAGGGTCGGTTTGTTCACCACCAGAATGGCGGCGTCCTGATAAAGGATGTGGACGTTGGACAACGGCATTAAAACAGCCTCGTAACAAACGCCAACGGCGGCTCAGGCTTTCAAGGCTCTTTGTAGGAGCGAAGCTTGCTCGCGAAGGAGTGTCAGTCGACAACGATGTAGCTGACACACCTTCGCGAGCAAGCTTCGCTCCTACAAGGAACAGCGAAAACCTGAGCCGCCGTGGCTCCCACCGGATCGATCAGCGATCTGGCAGGGTGATATTGAGTTCCAGAATCGAGCAACTGCCCTGGCTTTCCAGTGCCACATGCACGTCATCGGAGCCGATATTGACGTACTTGCGAATCACCTCCACCAACTCCTTCTGCAAGGCTGGCAGGTAGTCCGGGGTGCTGCGTTGGCCGCGTTCGTGCGCCACGATGATCTGTAGACGCTCTTTCGCTACCGACGCGGTGCTTTGCTTTTTGTTGGCACGAAAGAAGTCAAAAAGGTTCATTGCTTAGTTGCCTCCAAACAGGCGCTCGAAGAATCCCTTCTTCTGTACATCGAGGAATCGATGATCCACGGTTTTGCCCAGCAGGCGGTCTACGGTGTCGCTGTAGGCCTGGCCGGCATCGCTCTGGTCGTCGAGGATCACCGGAACGCCCTGGTTGGATGCCTTGAGCACCGCCTGGGATTCTGGAATCACGCCGAGCAGGGTCACCGAGAGGATTTCCTTGACGTCTTCTACGCCGAGCATTTCGCCTTTGCTCACACGCTCCGGGTGGTAACGGGTAATCAGCAGGTGTTCCTTGATCGGGTCTTCGCCGCGCTCTGCACGACGGGACTTGCTGGCCAAAAGGCCGAGCATGCGGTCGGAGTCACGTACCGAGGACACTTCAGGGTTGGTCACGACGATCGCTTCATCGGCGAAGTACATGGCCAGGTGGGCGCCTTTCTCAATGCCCGCCGGGGAGTCGCAGACCACGAACTCGAAGTTTTCCTTGAGTTCCATCAGGACTTTTTCTACGCCTTCGACGGTCAGCGCGTCTTTGTCGCGGGTCTGGCTGGCGGCCAGTACGTAGAGGTTTTCCAGGCGCTTGTCTTTGATCAGAGCCTGTTGCAGGTTGGCTTCGCCGTTGACGACGTTGACGAAGTCGTAAACCACACGGCGCTCGCAACCCATGATCAGGTCGAGGTTACGCAAACCGACGTCGAAGTCGACGATCACTGTTTTGTGGCCGCGCAGTGCGAGGCCGGTACCGATAGCGGCGCTGGTGGTGGTCTTACCCACACCACCCTTGCCGGATGTAACCACGAGAATCTTGGCCAAGGTGTTTCACCCCTAATGAAAAAGGACTTTTTTCAGCCCCTGAAAAACATCTCTTGTAACTACTGCAGTCGAACAGCCTTGGCTGGAATTTGGTTTTGGGCTGCGTTTACCGGCGGTAAACACGGCTTTCGGCCTGTTTCCTACTTCGTTTGAGCCATTTTCGCTACGTTTTAGAGATGATTGGAAAATGCGGCAGTATCCGTTAAAGCCGAATGATGTTCAACACGTCGCCCGACAGGCTGACCTGCACGCCCGAACCCCATAACGGGTCGCGGCGCAGATCTTCGGAGACCTTGTAATGACCGGCGATGGAGACCAGTTCAGCGCTCAATTGCTGACAGAAAATCCTGGCTTTCGTGTCGCCCTTGACCCCGGCCAGGACACGACCACGCATCGGGCCGTATACATGGATGTTGCCATCGGCAAGAAGTTCCGCCCCCGGGCTGACCGAGGAGACCACCACCAGGTCGCAGCCCTGGGCGTAAATCTGCTGGCCACCACGTACTGGCGTGGTGATGATCTTGGTTGGTTTGATCGTCGGCTCCGGCGGCTTTTCCGGTTTTTTCGGAGCAACCGGCTCGTTCAGATCCAGGGAACGCTCACGGGCGCCGGACGGCGGCAGCACCGGAATATCGACGGCAATCGCCGCTGCGATGTCTTCGATGCGGCTGGCGCGGATGGCCAGGGTGCGCAGGCCGTGCTGGCGGCACACGCGCATCAGGCCCGGCAGATCGATCACGCCTTCGCTGGCCGGCAGTTTGTCCAGGGCCAGGATCAACGGCGCATTGCTGAAAAAACCAGGGGCCTGGGCAACCTTGGCGGCCAGTTGCCGGTCGAGGCCTTCCAGATCGTTACGGGCCAGTTCCAGCACGGTAATGGCCAGCATGCTGCCCTTCAGCTGGAACACGGAATCCTGGTCTTGCGGTTCGGTTTGGCTCATGGTCGGCATACAACGGCTTGTCACTAAAAGTGCCCAGACTTATAACGAGAACGCCCGCAGGCCGCAAGCCGGGTCGAACGATGTAGAATGCGCGGCCACTGTCTTTCCGGAAGCTTTAATGGATCGCCCGCGTTTTCGAAAATCCTTTCTCTCGCCACGTTTCTGGCCGCTGTGGTTGGGCCTGGGGCTGTTGTGGCTGATCGTCCAGCTGCCTTATTCGGCCTTGCTGTTGATCGGCCGCGCCCTGGGTGCCCTGATGTACCGGGCGGCCGGCGAACGGCGGCGCATCGCCAAGCGCAACCTGGAGCTGTGTTTCCCTGAAAAGACCGCCGCCGAGCGCAAGCGCCTGCTCAAGGAAAACTTCGCCTCCACCGGCATCGCTTTCTTCGAGATGGCCATGAGCTGGTGGTGGTCGCGCGAGCGTCTGGCCAAGCTGGCGCACGTTGAAGGCCTGGAGCATTTGCAGAAGGCCCAGCGTGAAGGCAAGGGCGTGATTCTGATGGCGGTGCACTTCACCACCCTGGAAATCGGCGCCGCGCTGTTGGGCCAGCAGCACACCATCGACGGCATGTACCGCGAGCACAAGAACCCGTTGTTCGACTACGTCCAGCGTCAGGGCCGCGAGCGGCACAATCTCGATTCGCTGGCGGTGGAGCGCGAGGACGTGCGCGGCATGCTCAAGCTGCTGCGCGCCGGCCGGGCGATCTGGTACGCACCGGATCAGGACTACGGCGCCAAGCAAAGCATTTTCGTGCCGCTGTTCGGCATTCAGGCGGCGACCGTCACCGCCACCAGCAAGTTTGCGCGGCTGGGCAAGGCGCTGGTGGTGCCGTTCACCCAGGAGCGTCTGGCGGACGGCAGCGGCTATCGCCTGGTGATCCATGCGCCGCTGGAAGGCTTTCCCGGTGAAACCGAGGAAGAAGACTGCCTGCGCATCAACCAGTGGATCGAAGGCGTGTTGCGCGATTGCCCCGAGCAGTACCTCTGGGCCCATCGCCGCTTCAAGAGCCGTCCACCGGGCGAGCCCAAGCTGTACGCCAAGCGCGGTTGATCCAGACAGCCCGATGCACCTGACCTGATGCACCATGGAGGAGCGATGTGATGAGTCCTGCTGAACCGGTAACAGGTTTGATTCTTTCCGGCGGCGGGGCTCGGGCGGCCTATCAGGTCGGGGTGCTGGCGGCGATTGCCGAACTGTTGCCGCTGGGCGCCGACAATCCGTTTCCGGTGATCGTCGGCACCTCCGCCGGGGCGATCAATGCGGTCAGCCTGGCCAGTGGGGCCATGGATTTTCGTTCTGCCATTGAGCGTCTGACCGAGTTCTGGCAGGGCTTTCGCAGTCATCTGGTGTTGCGCAGCGACTGGCCCGGGGTGATCCGCCAGGCCAGTCGTTTCGTTGGTCACAGCCTGCTGGGCTTGGGCGCCCAGGTGCCGGTGGCGCTGCTTAACAGCTCACCGCTGCGCGACTTGCTCAACGACAAGTTGCAGATGAACGGGATCGCCGAGGCCATCGCTCACAAGCAGCTGCATGCTGTGGCCGTCACTGCGTTCGGCTACGAATCCGGCCAGGCGGTGACTTTCTATCAGGGCGGCCGCGCCATCCATGACTGGCTGCGCCACCGTCGCATCGGCGTTCCTGCCCAATTGTCCGTTGAACATCTGCTCGCCAGTTCGGCGATTCCCCTATTGTTTGCTCCGGTAAAGATCGGCGAAGAGTTTTTCGGCGATGGTGCGGTGCGCCAGTCGGCACCGATCAGCCCGGCGCTGCACCTGGGGGCCAGTCGTGTGCTGGTGGTAGGGGTCAGTGGCAACCCGCGGGGCATCGATCCGGAGCAACCGCTGCAACGGGCCTACACCGGGCAGCAACCGACGCTGGCGCAGATCGGCGGCCATATGCTCAACAGTACGTTCATTGACAGTCTGGAAAGCGACATCGAGCTGTTGCAGCGCTTGAACCAGTTCAGCCGCCTGATGCCCGATGGCACGCCGGTCCGCACGCTGGGCGTGGCGCCGGTGGAGGTGCTGGTGATTTCGCCGAGCCAGCCGATCGACGAGATTGCCGCGCGCCATCGCCATGAGTTGCCGGCGGCATTGCGCCTGTTTCTGCGCGGGCCGGGGGCGACGAAGACTAGTGGGGCGGGGGTGTTGAGTTATCTGCTGTTCGAGGCGGGGTATTGCAGCGAGTTGATCGATCTTGGGCGGCGGGATGCGTTGGCGAAGAAAGATGAGTTGTGCAGGTTTCTGGGGTTGCCGGAGCCGGTGCTGTCGGCCTGACATTTGCGGCGCGGCATTCGCGAGCAAGCCTCGCTCCCACAGGGAATCTCGCGAATCCTGTAGGAGCGAGGCTTGCCCGCGAAGCTTTTCAGATCAGAAATGCACCTTGACCAGGAAGCTGGTCACGCTCTGATCGGTCTTGAAACCGTCGGTGTCTTCGATACCGTACTTGTTCTTCCAGTAGTCGTACTCGACACCCACGTACAGCTGCTTCTCGCCCAGATTCAACGCCTTGCCCAAGTCGTACTTGATCTGCGGGTTGAAGTGCAGGTTGGCGTGGTATTCGCCTTTGCTGTTGACGTCGTTGTCGACCACCCAGTCCATGAAGCCGTCGATGAGGATGCTCGAATCGCCCACCGGGATGGTGTAGGACCAGACCGGAGTGATCTGCCAGATATCGTCGCCCGGACGGTCGCCTTCGGTGTGGCGGTTGTAGAAGTTCAGCTGGAAATAGTCGAAGCCCGGGATGGCGAGGTCGAAGCCGGGACCGATCAGGTAAGACTCGGTATCGTCCTCACCGAATTCGTAGGTCATGGCCAGCAGCACGTCCTTGACCGGACCGAATTCCAGTTTCTGGTCGAAGATCTTGTTGAACGACAGACGCGGGCTGAACTCGCCGTAGTAGGTGTTCTCGCCGGCGAAGGCGTCTTCCTTGCCGTTGTAGAAGATCTTGTCGTAGAAGAAGAAGTTGTCGCCGTATTTCCAGCCGTCGGCGTGTTCGAAGGTCACGGTCTGCTGAATGCGCGGATTGACCTGGAAGTCCTTGCCATAAAGGTAAGTCAGGCTGTTGTTCTGCCATTGCAGCAAGTCGCCTGCGATGGCCTGACCCCCTGCCAGCATCGATCCCGCCAGCATCAGGCTAGTGCACGTGCGTTTCATTCGGTTGCTCCCAAAAGTAGTGGTTTCACGTTTTTTTAAGGTCGACGCTCTGGTGTGGCGCCTTTTTCTGCAGCTGTTAAAAATCGTCCTTTCGGCCAGCGTCAGTGCTGTCAGCAGGGCTGAGCCAAGGCTTTTCGAAAAGCAAAAAAACTCCCGCTCGGCTGCCCGGGAGCAGTCGATTGAGAGGTTTTGGGGATGCCTTGGTACCGTCCAGCGCCGGGATAAGTTGGCTCGCTGGTCAGGAATTAAATCCGGGCTTTTTTTTAAAGCGGATTCAGGCGGTCGCGGAGAATACTGACTCCACGGCCAGGTCTCAAGTGCTCCGCAACGGCGCACCGACGACAGGCTTGGGGCACGGTTGCGGATCATCTTAGAAATGCACCTTCACCAGCAGGCTGGTGGTGTTTTCGTTGGTGTCGAAGTTGCCGCTGTTCTCGATGCCGTATTTGTCCTTCCAGTAGCTGTATTCGATGCCGGCATACACCTGCTTCTCGCGCCAGCCCATGGCTTTGCCCAGGTCATATTTGATCTGCGGGTTGAAGTGCAGGTTGGCGTGATAGGTGCCACGGGAGTTCTGGTCGTTGTCGGTCACCCAGTCGATGTAGCCGTCGATCAGCAGGCTGGAGTTGCCTAGAGGCACGGTGTAGGACCAGGCCGGAGTGATCTGCCACACGCCATCGCCGGGGCGCGCGCCTTCGGTGAAGCGCTGATAGATGTTGAGAGTGACGAAGTTGAAGCCGGGCACCTTGAGGTCGAAGCCGGGGCCGATCAGGTAGGCCTCGGTGTCGTCTTCGCCGTTCTCGTAAGTCATGGCGAGCAACACGTCCTTGATCGGGCCGAATTCGATTTTCTTGTCGAAGATCTTGCCGAAGGACAGGCGCGGGCTGAATTCGCCGTAGTAAGCGTGGGAGCCTTTGTTCCGGTCGCCCTTGCCGTTGTAGTAGGTGCTGTCGATGAACATGAAGTTGTCACCGTACTTCCAGCGGTCCGCGTGCTCGAAGGTCACCGTCTGCTGGATCGACGGGTTCACCTTGAAATCCTTGCCGTACAGGTAACTGATGCTGTTGGTCTGCCACAGCAGTAGATCGCCGGCCATGGCCTGGCTGGCGGCCAATAGTCCGGCAGCCAGCAATATGCTTGTCTGTGTCCGAATCATCTGTTGCTCCCTCTTTTTTTATTTTTGTCAGGCAAAGGCAGCCCCAACCCCCGGGTGGGGGGCGGTGCCTGTTCAATCAATGCGAGTGGGCGTGACAGTCGTTGGTCGCGGCGCGTTCCTTTCCGCCGAGGATGTTGAACAACAGGTTCAGCGACAGCGCGCTGAGGGTGGCCATGGCGATGCCGCTGTGGGTGATCGGGCTCATCCACAGGGGCAGGTGGGCGAAAAACTCCGGACGCACCACCGGGATCAGGCCCATGCCGATGCTCACCGCCACCAGCAACTGGTTGCGACGGTCACCGATGTCGGCTTCCTGAAGAATTTTGATCCCGGTGGCGGCGACCATGCCGAACATCGCGATCGCCGCGCCGCCGAGCACCGCCGGTGGAATCGAGGCCACCAGGAACGCGGCCTTGGGCAGCAGGCTGAGGACGATCAGCAAACCGCCGGCGACGATGGTCACCGAACGGCAGCGCACGCCGGTCATCTGCACCAGGCCGATGTTCTGGGCGAAGGAGGAGTGGGTGAAGGTGTTGAAGAAACCGGCGAAGAACGACGCGCCGGCATCGCACAGCAAACCGCGACGCAGCCGGCGAGGGCAGACTTCATCGCCGGTGATCTTGCCCAACGCCAGGAACATCCCGGTGGACTCGACGAAAATGATCACCACCACCAGACACATCGACAGGATCGGCGCCAGCTCGAACTTCGGCATGCCGAAGTGCAGCGGGGTGACGAATTGCAGCCAGGGCGCGTTGGCCATGCCGCTCAGGTCGACCATGCCGATCACGCCGCAGAGTACGTAGCCCAGGCACATGCCGATCAGTACCGAAATGTTGACCCAGAACCCGCGCATGAAGCGGTGCACCAACAGGATGGTGCCCAGCACCAGCGCAGCGATGGTCAGGTAGATGGGCGAGCCGAATTGTGCGGCCTGGGCGCCACCGCCGGCCCAGTTCACGGCCACGGGGAACAGCGACAGACCGATCGAGGTGATGACCGTGCCGGTCACCAATGGGGGGAAGAAGCGCACCACCTTGGACATGAACGGCGCAATCAACATACCGAAGAAGCCGGCAGCGATGGTGGCGCCGAAGATGCCTTGCATGCCCACGCCAGGCATGCCCGCCATGGCAACCATGCTGCCGACAGCGGCGAAACTGGCGCCCATCATCACCGGCATGCGGATGCCCATGGGGCCGATGCCGAGGGATTGCACGATGGTGGCGATGCCGGCGACCAGCAGGTCGGCGTTGATCAGAAAGGCGATTTCTTCACGGCTGAGGCCCGCGGCCTGTCCGATGATCAGCGGCACCGCGATGGCGCCGCCGTACATCAGCAGAACGTGTTGCAGGCCAACCAGGATCAGTTGCAGGAGAGGTAAACGCTGAATGGCGGGTGCGTCGGGAATACGGGCCTTGGATAGCTCGGACATGCAACACCTCGGATCTTTTTTATTCTTGTGAGTTACAGCTGTCGGGTGGCTCACAGCTGTTTCTTTGCATCAGGCTGACCGCGTTGCGGCCGTTCGCGGGCAAGCCTCGCTCCTACCGATCGGTGTGGATCCTGTAGGAGCGAGGCTTGCCCGCGAAGCTTTTCAACGATTAATTGGTCGGAGCACCCTGAACGATCCAGGCACCGATCAGATCCCGTTCCTGCTGGGTCATCTGGGTGATGTTGCCCAACGGCATGATCTGGGTGGCGACCGCCTGGGCCTGGATCCGCGCGGCGTTCTGGCGGATCTGCTCAGGGGTATCCAACATCACACCGGCCGGGGCCGCGCTGAACAGCGGGCTGGTCGGCTTGGCCGAGTGGCAGACCGCGCAACGTTCCTGAATCACGGTGTGCACCTTGTCGAAACCAGGACCTGCATTGGACGCTTGCGCCGGTGCTGCGGCTGGGGCTTCTGCTGGTTTGGCTTCAGCCGGCTTCAAGCCGCCGCCCACCGCCGTTTCCGGTAGAGGCTGGTACTCGATCGCCGCAGGCGCCTTGGCCACTTCCGGAGCATTGGACATCGGCTTCGGACCGGTCACATAGGCCAGGCAGATCATGCCCACCGCTGCCACCGGCAGGGTCCAGGCGAACTTGTGGCTGTCGTGACGGGTGTTGAAGTAGTGACGCACCAGCACCGCGAAAATCGCGATCCCGGCCAGGATCAACCAGTTGTACTGGCTGCCGTAAGTGCTCGGGAAGTGGTTGCTGATCATGATGAACAGCACCGGCAGGGTGAAGTAGTTGTTGTGACGCGAACGCAGCAGGCCTTTTGCTGGCAGTGCAGGGTCCGGCGTGCGGTTCTCGGCGATCGCCGCTACCAGTGCGCGTTGCGCCGGCATGATGATGCGGAACACGTTACCGACCATGATGGTGCCGATCAGCGCGCCAACGTGCAGGTACGCACCACGACCGCTGAACACTTTGCTGAAGCCATAGGCCGCGCCGATGATCAGCACGAACAGGATGAAGCCGAGCAGGGCAGGGCGTTTGCCCAGGGCCGAGTCGCAGAGGAAGGAGTAGACGAACCAGCCGATGAACAGCGAGCCCAGACCGATGGCCACGCCTTCAGGGCCGCTCAGGGTGCTGCCCGGAGCCAGCAGGTAGAGCGTCGGGTTGGAGTAGAACACCACGCACAGCAGCGCGATACCCGACATCCAGGTGAAGTAGGCTTCCCATTTGAACCAGTGCAGGTTGTCCGGCATGGTCGGTGGAGCCAGTTTGTATTTTTCCAGGTGGTAGATGCCGCCGCCGTGGATCGCCCACAAGTCACCGGCCAGGCCGCTTTTCGGGTTGACCCGATTGAGGTTGTTCTCCAGCCAGACGAAATAGAACGACGCGCCGATCCAGGCCACACCGGTAATCATATGAACCCAGCGCACGCTCAGGTTCAGCCATTCCAACAGATGTGCTTCCACAGTCTTTACCTCTCGCCTGTCACTCTGTTATCGAGTGATCAGACCTTCTCTTATTGGTGGGGGGCGAGGATCAAACGCTCATCCTCTTTGAAAAAATGCTCATCGCAGTTATTGCCTGTGCCACTGCGATCAACCACCAGGAAGTCATCCCGCTTTTCGATCGTCAGCACCGGGTGGTGCCAAACGCCGCGATGGTAATTAATGCCCTGCCTGCCGTTGGTGACGAAGGCGCGGACCAAGCCTGATACAGGTTCATCGCCAAGTGGCGCGACCACGATCAGAAAGGGGTTGCCGAGCAGCGGAATGAAAGCCTGGCTGCCCAGCGGATGGCGCTCCAGCATGCTCACGGTCAGCGGCATGTCCTGCGCGTCGGCGCGGAAGATGCTGATGATCGCGTTGTCCTCTGGCGTGGCGGTTTCGACCGTTGCCAGTTTGTGGAAGCGCATGGTCGAACCGTTGTTGATCATGAAGTGATCGCTGCCGTCGGTTTCGATCACGTCACCGAAAGGGGCGAAGGCTTCTTTGGTCAGCGGTTCAATCGTCAGTGTGCGCATGCTGTTCTTTTCCGAATTCTGTGTTGTTGGTTCTATCGCCTTCGCGGGCAAGCCTCGCTCCTACGGA
>NZ_JAIQWX010000191.1 GCF_020164475.1 Pseudomonas sp. REP124
CAATGTGATCCTGTAGGAGCGAGGCTTGCCCGCGAATGGCGTATATTCGGCAAATCCCAATTGCCTGCGCAGCCCACCATGAAACAAACCCCCGACGACCTCAAAAAAATCACCGATACCACCCTGGGCCATTACAACTCGGTGGCCGAAGGGTTTCGTGAAGGCACGCGCGATCACGATGTGAGCCAGAACATCGACGCGTTGCTGCGGCACGTTCAGGGCGAGGCGCCGTTCGACATTCTGGATTTTGGCTGCGGGCCGGGTCGTGATTTGCAGACGTTCACGCGCATGGGCCACAAAGCAGTCGGCCTGGACGGCGCGGAAAAATTCGCGCAAATGGCGCGGGCGGACAGCGGGTGTGAGGTCTGGCATCAGGACTTCCTGAAGCTTGATCTACCGGCCGAGCGCTTCGACGGGATCTTCGCCAATGCGGTGCTGTTTCACATCCCGCTACAGGAATTGCCTCGGGTATTGAAGCAGTTGCGCGCTGCGTTGAAACCTGGGGGTGTGTTGTTCAGCTCCAACCCTCGTGGCGAGAATCAGGAAGGCTGGAACGGGCCGCGATATGGGTCGTATCACGATCTGGCGGCTTGGCAGCAATTGCTGACCGAGGCGGGGTTTGTGGAGTTGGAGCATTACTACCGGCCGGCGGGGTTGCCTCGGGAGCAGCAGCCTTGGTTGGCGAGTGTCTGGCGCAAGGTGTAAGGCTTTGGATTTGCGGTGTCAGGACTGACGCCATCGCGGGCAAGCCCGCTCCCACAGTGATTGGCGGTGTACACAGATTTTGTGTTCACCTCGAAACCTGTGGGAGCGGGCTTGGCCGCGATGAGCGCGAAGCGCTCGACTCTATTTCACCTCTTTCTGCGGCTCGCGAATCTTGTACCAGGCCACATAAAGCGCCGGCAAAAACAGCAACGTCAGCAAGGTCGCAATGATAATCCCGCCAATCATCGCGTAAGCCATCGGCCCCCAGAACACTTCCCGGGCAATCGGGATCATCCCCAAACTGGCCGCCGCCGCTGTCAGCAGAATCGGCCGTCGCCGGTGATTCGTGGCCTCCACCACCGCATCCCACTGTGAATACCCTTCGCTGACAAACGCATCGATCTGCGTCACCAGAATCACCGAGTTGCGGATGATGATGCCGATCAGCGCCAGGATCCCCAGGATCGCCACAAAGCCCATCGGCGTCCCCGTCGGTACCAGCGCAATCACCACACCGATCAATCCAAGCGGCGCCACGCTGGCCACCAGGAACATCTTCTGCACGCTGTGCAGCTGGATCATCAGGAAGGTCGCCATCAAAAACAGCATCAGCGGCACGACCTTGGCGATCGGTCCCTGGGCCTTGGCGCTTTCCTCCACGGTACCGCCGGTGGCGACCTTGTAGCCCACCGGCAAGCCGGCGGCGAACTTGTCCATGTCCGGCTTGAGCAGGGTCACCAGATCCGTCGGTTGAATCTCGCCCAAGGTGGCGGCCTTGATGGTCACCGTCGGCTTGCGATCGCGACGCCACACCAGCGGCTGCTCCAGCTCATAGCGCACGGTGGCGAACGCCAGCAGCGGAATCGAGGTGCCGCTGGGCGTGACGATCTGCAGGTTCTGCAGGGTATCGGGCGTGCCGCGCTCGGCGTCCACGGCGCGGCCGACCACGTTGATCAGGTAGATGTCATCGTCGACTTGAGTCACCGTCGAGCCGCTGACGATGCTGTTCATCAGGTTGGCCACATCTTCCGAAGACAGCCCCAGCTGCCGCGCCTTGTCCTGGGCGATGTCGACGCGCAGGACTTTGCCCGGCTCGTTCCAGTCGAAAATGATCTCGCCGATGTACGGGTTCTTGTCCAGTTCGCTGGCCAGGTCGATGGCGTGTTTGCGCACCTGATCGATGTTGTTGCCGCTGACCCGATACTGAATCGGCCGTCCCACCGGCGGGCCCATTTCCAGTGCCTGCACGTAGCTGCCGATGCCGACGAAATCCTTGCGCAGGCGTTCGCGCAGGCGATCACTGAGCTCCTTGCGCGCTTCGAAGTCCTTGCTGACGATCACCAGCTGCGCGTAGTACGGGTTCTGCAATTGCTGGTCGAGGGGCAGGTAGAAACGGATCGCGCCCTGGCCGATATAGGTGCTCCAGCGCACGATGTCCGGGTCGCCCTTGAGCGTCGCTTCAAGCTTGTCCACGGCCTTGCGGGTTTCGTTGATCGAGGCGTTCTGCGGCAGGTTCAGGTCCACCAGGATTTCCGGGCGATCCGAAGACGGGAAGAACTGGTTCTGCACAAAACGCATGCAGAACACTGACAACGCAAACAGCAGCACGGTGATGCCGATGGCCCACCAGCGATTGCGCATGCCCCACAGCAGGCCGCTGTTGAACGCCCGCCCAAGACGCCCCGGCTCCGTCGAATGGGCCTTTACCTTGGTGCTGAGAATGTGCACGCCGATCACCGGCGCGAATAGCACCGCAACGATCCACGAGACGATCATCGCCACGGCGATCACCGCGAAAAGGGTGAAGGTGTATTCACCGGCAGAACTCGCGTTGAGGCCGATGGGCACGAAACCGGCGACAGTCACCAGAGTGCCGGTGAGCATCGGAAAGGCCGTCGAGGTATAAGCGAACGTCGCCGCCTGTTCCTTGGTATCGCCCAGTTCAAGACGCGCGACCATCATCTCCACGGTGATCATCGCGTCATCCACCAGCAGGCCCAGGGCGATGATCAGCGCGCCGAGGGAAATCCGCTGCATGGTGATGCCGCTGTATTCCATGAATACGAACACCATGGCCAACACCAGCGGGATAGAGCACGCCACCACCAGCCCGGCGCGCACGCCAAGGCTGATGAAACTGACCACCAGCACGATCACCACCGCTTCGAACAGCGCGCTGGTGAAACCGCCCACCGCCTCTTCCACCACCTGCGCCTGGTCGGAGACGTTGTACACGCCCACGCCCACCGGCAAGTCGGCGGTCAGCTCAGTGATGCGCTCGTGCAGGGCCTTGCCGAACACCTGAATGTTGCCGCCCTTCTGCATGGCGATGGCCAGGCCGATGGCTTGCTGGCCGTTGTAGCGAAACTCCGGGTTCATCGGGTCGACATAGCCGCGACGAATCTCGGCGATGTCCGCTAGCCGATAGAAGCGGTCATTGAGCCGCAGGTTGACGTTGGCCAGGTCTTTCTCGGAGACGAACTGCCCGGAGGTGCGCACTGAAATCCGCTCCGGCCCGGCCTCGATCACCCCCGCCGGGGTCACGGCGTTTTCTTTTTGCAGGCTTTGTATGACTTGGCCTTCATCGATGCCCAGCGCCGCCAGTTTGCGGGTGGAGAAGTTCAGGTAAATCACTTCGTCCTGCTGGCCGACCATTTCGATCTTGCCCAGCCCCGGCACGTTGTGAATCTCGGCCCGGGCCTGTTCGACGTAATCGCGCAACTGGCGCATCGTCAAACCATCGGCGGTGAAGGCATAGATCGAACCGAACACATCACCGAACTCGTCGTTGAATGACGGCCCCTGGATGCCCTGAGGAAACTGGCCACGGATGTCGCCGATTTTCTTGCGCACCTGGTACCAGATTTCCGGGATGTCCCCGGCCTTGGTGGTGTCGCGCAGGTTGACGAAGACCGTCGATTCGCCGGGTCGGGTGTAGCTTTTCACATAGTCGAGGGAGTCGAGCTCTTCGAGTTTTTTCTCGATGCGGTCGGTGATCTGCTTGAGCGTTTCCTCCTGGGTCGCGCCGGGCCAGCGGCTCTGGATCACCATGGTCTTGATGGTGAACGAAGGGTCTTCCTCGCGGCCCAGGTTCATGTACGAGAACACGCCCATCAGCAGGGCGACGAACATCAGGTACCAGACGAACGACTGATGTTTGAGCGCCCATTCGGATAAGTTGAAACTCCCTTTCATTGTGCGCTGCCCTCATCGACTTTCACTTTCTGCCCCGGTTTGAGGCTGTTCACACCGGCGCTGACGATTCGCTCGCCGGACTTCACACCACTGGCCACTCTCACGCTGCCGTCGGTGCGGCTGATGATGCTGACGTTGCGTGGCGATACGGTTTGGGTCTGTGTATCGACCACCCAGATACGCGGCTTGCCGTCGACCTCCTGCAAGGCGCTAAGGGGCAGTTCGATCTGCGGGGTGATCGCCGAGCTCAGGGTCACACTGATCGCCGTGCCCAGCCGGAAGGCGGTCGGGGTTTCGGTGAGGGTCAGGCGCGCGCGGCGGGTACGGGTAGTGCTTTCGGCCTGCGGTTCGATCTCGCGCACGATGGCGGTGGTGTTGATCTCGGGATTGAGCTGCGAGGCGACCTGAAACACCACGTCCGAAGGCAGCTGATCGACCAGGGTGTCCGGCAGATCGATCACCGCTTCCTTGATGTCCGGCTGCGCCAGCGTCACCACCTGCTGGCCGGCGGTGACGACTTGCCCGGCTTCGGCGTTCCACGCGGTGACGACCGATTTGTGGTCGGCGCGCAGTTCCACATAGTTGAGCTGGTCCTTGGCCTGATTCAGCGAGGCCTGGGCTTGATCGAGGGAGGCCTGGGTGGTTTTCAGGTCGGTCTGGGCATTGTCCAGTTGCGCCTGGGAACCTACGCCTTGGTCGAACAGACTCTGCTGACGGCGCGCGGTGGCCTGGGCGTTGATCAGTTGTGCCTGAATGCTCGCCAGGTTGCCCTGCGCCGTGCGCAACTGGTTCTGCTGGTCGGTGGGGTCGAGGGAGGCGAGCAAGTCGCCCTGATTGACTTCGGCGCCGACATCGACGGCGCGGCTGGCAATGCGTCCCGGAATCCGGAAGCCCACATTGCTTTCATAGCGGGCCTGGATGTTGCCGGCGAAACGCCCAAGATTTTGCTCGCCCAGCGCTTCGACCTTGATCGACAGCACCGGTCGGATCGGCTCCGGCGGCGGTTCTTCTTTCGAGCACGCCGCCAACAGCAAACTGGCCATTACCACTGACAGACGCATCATTGTTGCCCCTCCGTGGCCAGTTCCTTGTAGGTGTTTTCGGCGATTTCCACGGCGACACCGGGGTGCAACAGCTGGCCGCCGGCGATGACGACCTTTTGCCCGTCCTCCAGGCCACCACTGATGATGACCTTGCCGGTCAGGTAACGGCCGACGGTGACCGGGTGCAATTGCGCCTTGCCCTCCCCGTCCACCAGCCACACGGCGGGTTTGCTGACGTCTTTGGTCAGCGCCGACCACGGCAACTGCACGGCGGCCTTGCCACGGGTAGTGCCCGTGGCGCTCACCACGGAGCCCAGCTGCATGCCCGGCGGCAGCGCATCGAGGGTGACTTTGACCTGCACCGTGCCGCTCTGCTCGGAGACCGCCGGGGTCACCTCGCGAACGGTGCCGGTGGTTTTGATCTGCGGATTATCGAGCAGGCTGACCACCAGCTTCTTGTCCGGTGGCGGTTCGGCCAACAGCGATTCGTACACGTTGAACACGGCATCGCGATCACCGTCCTGGGCCAGGCTGTAGATCGGCACCGTGGCCTGAACCACCTGACCGACTTCGGCCTGGCGCGCGGTGATCACACCCGGCGCCTCGGCAATCAACGCGGTGTAGCTCAGTTGTTCGCGGGCATTGGCCAGTTGCGCCTGAGCCGCCGCAAGGGAGCTCTGGCTGCTGCGCAACGCGGCCTGGGCGGAATCGTATTCACTTTGGCTGGTGTAGCCCTTGGGCAACAATTTTTGCTGACGCTCGAACGACGCGGCGTTCTGTTTGAGTTTGGCCTGCTCGGCGACCACTTGCGCCTGGGCCGAATCGACGTTGGTCTGCAGGTCTTTGGGATCAAGCCGTGCGAGCACCTGCTTGGCCGTCACCCGATCGCCGACATCGACCTTGCGCTCGATGATCTTGCCGCCGACGCGAAACGACAGCTCAGTCTGCACCCTCGCCTGAACATCGCCGGTCAACGTGACGTTGGCCCCGTATTCCCCCTGCTTGACCACTTGCACGAACACCCGAGGCCGATCCTTCTCGGCCATCTTCTTCTCACCACAACCCCCCAGCATGGCCAACAGGCACAGGCCAAGGGCAAACTTCAATCCGGGACCAGCCATGCAGACTCCTTTGCGTTTAACGGGCGCAATGTGTCTGACAGCTTAGAACAGCGTTCCGTGCCCGCCTGTGTGGCCGGAAATAAAAATCGCGAGCAGGCTCGCTCCCACAATGGTGCGGTGTACACCAATCAACTGTGGGAGCGAGCCTGCTCGCGATGATGTTTGCCACGACCGCGACAACAGGGTTCGGGCAAACTGTGGAGCATCACTCGGCAGGACGCTCCCCATGCTCAATACCCTCGCGGTGGCCAATTACCGCTCGATCAACAAACTGGTGATCCCGCTGGGTCGCCTGAACTTGATTACCGGGCCCAATGGCAGTGGCAAATCCAACCTTTACCGAGCGCTGCGACTGCTGGCGGAAACCGCCCAGGGCGGCGTGGTCAATGCGTTGGCCCGCGAGGGCGGGCTGGATTCGACCTTTTGGGCCGGCCCGGAAACCATCAGCCGACGCATGCGCAACGGCGAAGTGCCGATCGAGGGCATCGTCAGGCGAGGCGCCAAACGTCTGCGTCTGGGGTTCGCGGGTGAGGATTTCAGCTACTCGATCGCCCTGGGGTTGCCCGAACCCAGTCGCTCGGTGTTTTCCCTCGACCCGCAAATCAAAAGGGAATGCATCTGGTCCGGCCCGCTCTACCGCCCGGCCAGCCTGCTGGTGGATCGCGATGGACCGATGATCCGCACCAGGGCGGGCCGCAGCTGGGACGTGCTGGCGCAACACACACCGAATTTCGACAGTCTGTTCGATCAGGTCGGCAGCCTGCGCAGCTCGCTGGAAGTGCTGGAGATGCGCGAGTTCATCCGCCGCTGGCGCTTCTACGATCACTTTCGCAGCGACGCCGACGCACCGGTGCGCCAGCCACAACTGGGCACCCGCACGCCGGTGCTGCACCACGACGGCAGGGACTTGGCGGCGGCGTTGCAGACCATCATCGAAATCGGCGACCCCGAGGCGTTGCAGGCGGCGATCAGCGATGCGTTCCCCGGCGCGCGGCTGCGCATCGAGCCGCTGGCGGGCGGACGTTTTGCCATCGAGTTTTATCAGGAAGGTTTGCTGCGGCCGCTGTCGGCGGCGGAGCTGTCGGACGGGACGTTGCGGTACTTGCTGTTGGTGGCGGCATTGCTGACACCCCGGCCGCCCACTTTGATGGTGCTGAACGAACCGGAAACCAGTCTGCATCCGGATTTGTTGCCGGCTCTGGCAAGGCTGATCATCCGGGCTTCCGGGCAGTGCCAGGTGTGGGTGGTGTCCCATGCTCGGCGGTTGATTGCGGCGCTTGAGCAGGATCCGGAGTGCAATTGCATCGTGCTGGAGAAAAACCTTGGGCAGACCGGGATTGTCGGGCAAGGGATGCTGGATGAGCCGGCCTGGAATTGGCCGGATTGAGTGGTGATTTTTAGATCTATTCGCGAGCAAGCCCGCTCCCACAGTTGATCGGTGTACACCGAACCAATGTGGGAGCGGGCTTGCTCGCGAATGAGGGCAGCGAGATCACCACAACTGTCAGTTCAAACATCCAAAAAACTATCTCCACTGGCATTTCCCGGGGCAAAGGAAGACGGCTATTTCGCCAGCCCATGTAGGACGGATCTTTTTTTCGAATTACCCCTCCAAGGACGCACCGCTATTGGCCAGACTCCGGCCAAACCATCACAAGGAAGAAAAAAATGGCAGACGTGAAAGAGCCGCAACCGATGAGCAAGCAGGACTTTCTCAAGTTGCTCGTGGCGTTACGCAGGGCGTTGAAGGCCAAAGTGGCCTGATGAACTTTGGCTTGAGTGGTTAATTGTGGCGATCACCTCAGGTAAGCGCTCGTCACAAAATTGACCCAATAAAAAACGCCGACGCTATATCAGCCGTCGGCGTTGGAAACCGCAAAAAGGTTTACCGGGCGAATCAGAACGCTGGCAGTACCGCGCCGCTGTACTTCTTCTCGATGAAAGCTTTCACTTCAGGGCTGGTCAGGGCTTTGGCCAGCTTCTGCATGGCGTCGCTGTCCTTGTTGTCAGGACGGGCCACCAGGAAGTTCACGTAAGGCGAATCTGCACCTTCGATCACCAGCGCGTCTTTAGCCGGGTTCAGGCCCGCTTCCAGCGCGTAGTTGGTGTTGATCATGTCCAGGTCAACCTGGTCCAGAACGCGCGGCAGCATGGCGGACTCAAGTTCCTTGAACTTGAAGTTGTGCGGGTTCTTGGCGATGTCTTTTGGCGTGGCCAGGGCATTTTTCGGGTCTTTCAACTCGATCAGGCCAGCCTTCTGCAGCAGGATCAGGGCGCGGCCGCTGTTGCTGCCTTCGTTCGGGATAGCGATGGTCGCGCCGTCTTTGAGCTCGGCCAGGGTTTTGACTTTCTTGGAGTAGCCACCGAACGGTTCAACGTGAACGCCGATCACGGTCACCAGGTTGGTGCCTTTGCCTTCGTTGAAGCTTTTCAGGTATGGCAGGGTCTGGAAGTAGTTGGCGTCCAGACGCTTCTGGTCGACCTGCACGTTCGGCTGAACGTAGTCGGTGAAGACTTTGATTTCCAGGTCCACGCCTTCTTTGGCGAGGGTTGGCTTGATCAGTTCCAGAATTTCAGCGTGTGGAATCGGGGTCGCCGCTACCACCAGTTTCTCGCCAGCCTGGGCCAGGCCCGCGGTCAGGGCAGCCGCCAGTGCGGTGAACAACAGAACCTTTTTCATGCAGTGTCCTTATCGAAAATCACAGTCGCTCGTGGCGACGGCTAACAGTACGTGTGCCAGTGATGTGCTATCGCTGGCGTGACGCGGAAGATACCGGGATTTTTTATTCCCGAACAATATCTTTTATTCACGTTCATATTCCATTTTGCTCATACAGCTCTGGCACGCGCGTTCCACGTGCACCTGCCCACCTTTTAACCTGTGGGAGCGAGCCTGCTCGCGATGCAAGTCCAGAGACCACGGGCAGTCAGGCAGCCCGCGTCATCGTTGACGACCATCGCGAGCGTGCTCGCTCCTACAGGAGATTTTGCAGGGCGGCTTTTTCGGCGGGGGTGCCGTTGCGCAGCAGGTGCAGGAGCTTTTGTTCCAGCGGCGTGTGCAGCTCGGGCAGGTTCAGATGCTCCGGCAAGATCTCGTCACCAGTGCTGACCAGCAGCGCAAAGTGAATGACGTTCTCCAGCTCCCGGGTATTGCCCGGCCAGCTGTGCCGCTCCAGCACCTGCTGCGCGGCTTCGCTGATCAGCGGCACCGGCAGGTCCAGACGCTGGCTGTAGATGCCGAGGAAGTATTCGGCCAACGACAGAATGTCCCCCACCCGCTCACGCAAGGCCGGCAATTCCAGCTGCCCTTCGCTGAGGTAGTGATATAGCCGTTCATGGAATTTGCCGGCCGCGACCGCTTGCGCCAAATCGATGCTGGTGGCGGCCACCAGGCGCACATCCACCGGGCTCGGCTGATGCGCGCCGACCCGAGTGACTTCGTGATTTTCCAGAGCCGCGAGCAGCTTGATCTGGATCGGCAGCGGCAGGTCGCCAATTTCGTCCAGATAAAGCGTGCCGCCGTTGGCAGAGCCGAACCAACCGGCGCGACTGCTGGCCGAGCCGCTGTAGCTGCCAGCGGCATAACCGAACAATTCGGCATCAGCGTAAGTCGGGCTGATCGCCCCGCAATTGACCGAGACGAACAATCCGCCGCGATCACTGGCGCGATGAATATGCCGCGCCAGCAACTCCTTGCCGGTGCCGGTTTCACCGCGGATCAGCACCGAAATCGAACGCGGTGCCAGTTGCTCCAGCTCCCGGCGCAATTGCCGCGAGCGTGGATCGACGAACACCAGCGCCTTGGCGCGGATGCTCAGGGGACTTTTTTCGGCGTCGGGGAAGGTCAGCAGCGGCTGACCGAAGGTTTCAAAACTCATGGCAGTCTCCCGCCCAAAACCGCCGGGAGACGGGGGGCGTTGAAAGGTTTAAGCGCGGCGCAGGGCGTGGTGTTCCATGCGGCTCTGCAGGCGATAGAGATAGGCAAAGCCCTGCTCCCAGCGCTGATGCCCGGACTTCACGTTGATGTGCCCGGCACCGGCGAGAATTCCTGCTTCGGCGCCCCAGTTGCGCGCCAGTTCCAGGGCTCGCGGCGCGCTGACGGCGCTGTCGTTGTCGGAGCTGACCACTTGGCTCGGAAACGGCAGCTGATCGGTTGGAATCGGTGCGAAGTTGCGCAAGGCGGGAGCGCAAGCCGGGCGTTCGACGTCGGCCGGTGCGACCAGCAAAGCGCCACGCACCTGGCGCAGCATCGGCAGCGGCGCGGTGGCGGCCCAATGGGCGACGGTGATGCAGCCCAGGCTGTGGGCAATCAGGATCACCGGTGTGCTGTCGGCGGCAATCGCCTCGGCCAGCGCCGCAACCCAATCTTCACGACGGGGCGTCAGCCAGTCGGCCTGCTCCACCCGTGCGCTGTTCGGCAGGCTGTGATGCCAGTGGCTTTGCCAATGATCTTCTGGCGATCCTTGCCAGCCCGGCACAATCAGGTAGCGAATTGATTCGTTGCGCATGGGGGAGCTCTCCTGCGTGTCTGTTCCCGGACGAGTATAGGGAGGAGAGTTATATTCGTTAAGGAATAAGAAGCTATTTATTAAGACCTATAAGGAATAACACAACAATCAACTGTGGGAGCGGGCTTGCTCGCGAATGCGGTG
>NZ_JAIQWX010000192.1 GCF_020164475.1 Pseudomonas sp. REP124
GCCCGCGAAGAGGCCAGTGGCCTAAGTGCTGACCTTGAGCCCAACCAATCCGGCAATGATCAACGCCACACTGGCCAACCGCACCAGCGCCATCGATTCCCCAAACAGAATGATTCCCGCAATCACCGTGCCCACGGCGCCCACGCCGGTCCAGATCGCATAGGCCGTGCCCAGCGGCAATTCCTTCATGGCAAGGCCCAGCAAGCCAAGGCTGATCGCCATGGCTGCAACGGTGAGGGCGGTGGGGAGAGGGCGGCTGAAACCGTCGGTGTATTTGAGGCCAACGGCCCAGCCGACTTCGAACAGGCCGGCGAAAAACAGAATGATCCAGGACATGAAAACCTCCATCGATTGACGGGGTCGTCCCCAGATTAATGACTCGTCAGAGCCGCGAGGTCGTCCTCGCGTTGCGCCATAGAGTGCCCAGCATTAATCCGGGGATCAAGTTTTCGGATCAGTCAGCAGCCTGCTGACCAGCGATTTCGCGATCCTGTTTTTCGCTCATGCGGCGGAAGTAGGTCGAGAGCAGGGCGCCGGAAATGTTGTGCCAGACGCTGAACAACGCACTCGGCACCGCCGCCAGCGGCGAGAAATGTGCGCTGGCAAGCGCAGCACCGAGACCGGAGTTCTGCATGCCGACTTCCAGGGCCAGGGACTTGCGCTGGGCCAGCGGCAGCTTGAACAGACGGCCGGTGAAGTAACCCAGCAGATAACCGAAGCTGTTGTGCAGCATCACCACGGCCATGATCAGCAGGCCCGACTCGGCGATCTTCGCCTGGCTGGCGGCTACCACGGCGGCGACGATGATCACGATGCTCACCACCGACACCAGCGGCAGCACGTCCACCGCGTGACGCA
This sequence comes from Pseudomonas sp. REP124, assembly GCF_020164475.1. Classification (GTDB taxonomy): domain Bacteria; phylum Pseudomonadota; class Gammaproteobacteria; order Pseudomonadales; family Pseudomonadaceae; genus Aquipseudomonas. The sequence goes on from NZ_JAIQWX010000192.1 coordinate 859, forward strand.
CGCGATCCCCGAGCAGGCGCTGGGCCACGACGCCCAGCACGATCGGCAGCAGCACCACCTGCAGGATCGACCAGAACAATTCCATGAACGAAACCGGCAACCAGGCCGACGCCAGCAGCCAGATCAGCGCCGGTGTCAGTAGCGGGGCGAGCAGGGTGGTCACCGCCGCGATGGCCACCGACAGCGCCAGGTCGCCACGTGCCAGCCAGGTCATCACGTTCGAAGAAGTACCGCTTGGGCAGCAGCCGACCAGAATCACACCGACGGCGATCTCCGGCGGCAAATGGAAAGCCTGGCAGAGCAACCACGCCACGCCGGGCATGATCACGAAATGCGCCACCACACCCAAGGCAACGCGCCACGGATGACGGGCGACTGCGGCGAAGTCTTCGAGTTTGAGCGTCAGGCCCATGCCGAACATCACCACGCCCAGCAGCGGCACGATGGCGCCCTTGAGGCCGATGAACCAGGCCGGTTGCAGGAACGCCACGACGGCGAAAATCAGAACCCAGTAAGCGAAGGTATTGCCGACGAAACGGCTCAGTGCTGCCAATGCACGCATGGCTTGATCCTTGAGTGTTGTTTTTTGAAAGTTGCACAGATCCAATGTGGGAGCGGGCTTGCTCGCGAAGGCGGAATGTCAGTCACCATCTTGATGTCTGATACACCGCCTTCGCGAGCAAGCCCGCTCCCACACTGGACCTCACAAGGCTTTAGATACCCTGCGGCATCTCCTCACCACCCAACGCCTCAACCAGCGCCGGCAGGAAATCACCAAAAGTCAGCATCATCAGGGTAAAGCTGGCATCCAGCTGCCCCAGGGCCTCGTCACCACCATCCTGTTCAGCCTGGTCCTGCAGCAGGTCTTCGAACTTCAGGCGTTTGACCACCATCTTGTCGTCGAGCACGAAGGACAGCTTGTCCTGCCAGGCCAGCGACAGTTGAGTGACCACTTTGCCGGTGCTCAGGTGCAGCTGGATTTCTTCGCTGGTCAGATCCTGGCGCTTGCAGCGCACGATGCCGCCGTCTTCGTGGGTATCGCGCAGTTCGCACTCGTCCAGCACGAAGAAGTCGTCCGCGGCTTTTTGCGTGGTGACCCACTCGGTCATGACCGCGGTCGGGGCCATTTTCACGGTCAGCGGACGCACCGGCAGGGTGCCGATCACTTCACGCAGGGTGGACAGCAGGTCTTCGGCGCGTTTCGGGCTGGCCGAGTTGACCAGGATCAGGCCCTGTTTCGGCGCGATGGCGGCGAAGGTGGAGGAGCGACGGATAAAGGCGCGCGGCAGGAAAGCCTGGATGATTTCATCCTTGATCTGATCGCGTTCCTTTTTATAGACCTTGCGCATTTGCTCGGCTTCGATCTCTTCGACCTTTTCCTTCACCGCATCACGCACAACGCTGCCCGGCAGGATGCGTTCTTCCTTGCGCGCGCTGATCAGCAGGAAATCACCGCTGACATGCACCAGGGGTGCATCTTCGCCCTTGCCGAAAGGGGCGACGAAACCGTAGGTGGTCAACTCCTGGCTTGCACATGGGCGCGCCAGTTTGGTGGCCAGTGCAGATTCCAACGCCTCGGCATCAACAGGCAGATCTTGGGTCAGGCGATAGATAAGCAGGTTCTTGAACCACATGGGGTGACTCTCTCCTTTATACAAAGGGGGGCATTATTGTCTTCGCCGTGCCATAGGCCAACCCTTCTCTAAGCCTTTGGAAGGCATGAAAAAATTAATTGAAAAAGTGCTTGCCAGAGGTAGGGTCGCTCCGTAGAATGCGCGCCACACCGAACGTGAAGGGTGATTAGCTCAGCTGGGAGAGCGTCTGCCTTACAAGCAGAATGTCGGCGGTTCGATCCCGTCATCACCCACCATTCGCATTCAGTGTTACGCGCAGCGGTAGTTCAGTCGGTTAGAATACCGGCCTGTCACGCCGGGGGTCGCGGGTTCGAGTCCCGTCCGCTGCGCCATATTCGGTAACCTGGAACACTGAACGCCAGGTCACCACGGAAAAGCCCGCTGAAGCGGGCTTTTTTCTGTCTGAAGTTTGACTGTTGTTCCTGCAGGATGCGTCGTTTCACCGGTTTTCAGATTTTTTGATAAATATTTCAATTAAATCAACACTTTACGAAAATCTGTGGCACAATGCGCCCCGCAACGAAGGTACAGGGTGATTAGCTCAGCTGGGAGAGCGTCTGCCTTACAAGCAGAATGTCGGCGGTTCGATCCCGTCATCACCCACCACTTTCAACGCTACGCGCAGCGGTAGTTCAGTCGGTTAGAATACCGGCCTGTCACGCCGGGGGTCGCGGGTTCGAGTCCCGTCCGCTGCGCCATATTCGGTAACCTGGAACACTGAACGCCAGGTCACCACACGGAAAGCCCGCCTAGCGCGGGCTTTTTGCTGTCTGGAATTTGATAGACCTGTAGGAGCGAGCATGCTCGCGATGAACGTCAACGATAACGCTGGCTGTCAGGATGCCCGCGTCATCGTTAACGTTCATCGCGAGCAGGCTCGCTCCCACAGTATTGGATTAGGCGCGCTGCATTTATTGCTCTGCATTACGCGCATGCCGGTAATCGCTCACGGCCTCATACACCGCCTTGCGCAACCGGTTGATCCCGCCAATGGGCCGATGCGCCTCTATCCCGAACCATGGGTTGAACGACAGGTTGTCGCATTGCAGGTTCTGCGCCGGTGAATCGAAGTCCTGCGCCGGCAATGTGATTCGCGCAACCGTCTCGAACGGCGCATCACTTTCACGCCATTCAATGCTGGTGTCCTCGATCGGCATGTACTTGTTTGCGTCCTGACGCTGGATCTGCAGGACAAAGCACGCCGCCAATCGATCTGTGGATAACTGTTGATTCAACGCACTGCGCAAAAAATTCGGCAGCTTCCGGTTCTGTTCGGGCGGCGTGTAGGCGGGGCAGCTCTGCGGATCGGGCATTACCCTGAACTTCGCATTGGCCTCGCCGAACTTGTAGGGCGACACCGAGAAGTAGGTCGTCTGAGTCGGGCTATCCGGCGCAGGGGAGAGTGTGGCCAGCGCGATAAACAGATGACGGACCTGCCATGTGCGCGGGTCCCAATGCGGAAAGAACGCCATCATCTTTTTACCAGCCGCCTGCGCGGCCACATTCTGACGATACTCGGCCACATCGCTGACGAAGAAGTTCGGATGACTGAACATCACGAAATCCTGCTCGGTTCGCTGCGGTTGATCGCTCAATAGCTGCTTGCCCGGCACATCGTGCAGCTTGAGCGCCATGCCCCGGGCATCGCGGATGCTGTCGAACTGCGGGTAGGCATTGCCGTTGGACAGGCGCATGGTCGCTTGCCAGGTTTTCCCCGGTTCGCTAAACACCCCCTGGCGCATCTCAGGCGCCAGATCCGGCAGCACCTGAACTTGCGCCCTCACGCAACCGTGGGCCTTGGCGTGGGCATCGCGCAGATAGCGGGTGTTTTCCCGGTGCTGATCGACGATGCGCACGGCGGTCTGGATGATTCCCTGGGTCATCGCCGCCTCGCCCTCGGGAATCAGCTCCTGCGCCGACACCGGCCCGCGATGCTGCCAGGCGAACCACGCCGTTGCCAGCGCCCAGCCCAGCAGTCCAAGCCCCAGCAGCCAGAGCAGCGTCTTGCCGAGAAAAGCGCCCAGGCTTAGCCAGAGGGATTTCAACATGCGGTCATCCTTTTGCAGCGTTTTAAAGGTCACGGCAATTGCGACTCGAGCGGGCCGCCCAGCACTTTCAGATATTCCATCAGCGCCCAGCGCTCCTGCGGTTCCAGCAGGCGGCCGATCACGCCATTGCCGAGCTTGCCGGCGCGGAATTCGTGACCGCTGTTGTGATTGCCGCTGATGCGCGTGTCGAACAGGAAGCCGTTGGTGAAGGCTTCGGTGCGATAACCCAGATGCAGCGGATCGTATTCGAAGGTGCCCGTATAGAACGTGGTCGCGCGTTCATCCTGCGGCGAGAGCAGTTGATAAATGCTCGGCACCGAACCGTTATGCAGAAACGGCGCCGTGGCCCACACACCCGCCAGCGGTCGGGCCTTGTACGCGCGCAGTTCGCGGACGCCGATCGGCAGGCCGAAACCGTCCATTTCCGGCCGCTCGGCCGGGGTAACACCCGCGTCGCGATAGGCGCGGTTCTCCACGAACGCCGTGACATACGCCAGGCCCTTGGCCACCGACATTTGGCTCAGGTCCAGCGGCGCGGTGGGCTTGGGCTCGACGTCGAGATTCGCCAGTTCCTGTTGATTCCATTGCAGCGCCGTCAGGTCATAGCGATGGTTGGCAATGTTGTCGGCGGCGTTCGGGTCGGTACCGATGTGTTCCACCGGAATCATTTTCAGATGCTGTACATAGCGCCCTTCGTCCTGAGTCACGGGGGGCACATGGCAGCCGGCGCAGTTTTCGCTGAACAGAGCGCGTCCCTTGGCGGCCAAAGGTTTGTCGACGGCGCCCAGCAGCGCTTCCGGCCAGGCGGGCGGTTCCAGGCGTTGCAGGGTTTGTTCGATCAGGTGCAAATCGCGCACGCGAACGCTGGACGGGTAACGGTCATCGCCCATCAGCGGCTGTCTGTTCTTGTCGAAGAAATTCAGGGTGGCGCCCACGCCCAGCGCTTCACCCACATTGCGCGCCATGGGTTGCTTGGCCGAGCCATTCCACTGCACCCATTCGAATGTCCACATGTCCCACAACTGTGGATAGTCCACCGGGGCGTTGGCCACGCGATAGTTGGCGGGTGAGATGGCGTCGCCGAAGGTGGCGTTGGCGATGCGGCCGAAGGCGTCGGTGCGCCCCGGGCCTTCTTCTGTCGGATAGAGCCCGCGGTGGGTGTCGTTCCAGGCGACTTTCGCGAAGGTATCCAGGGAATGTTTGAATTGCTTGCGCAGTAACTCATGGCGCGCGTCGTAGTCGGAGCCGAGGACCTTGCGGGCGAAACGCTCGAATTTCCAGGGGTTGTAGTACGTCGACACCAGGCTTGCGACCAAGGCCTGTCCGAAACTGCCACCTCTTAATGTCGGAACACTGGAAGGCAAAACGTGCTGCGCGGTACCGCCGTCGATACGCACTGCCTGACCTTTGAAACGCAGCTCGCCGGTGTGGCAGGCGGCGCAGGTAATATCCAGAAATGTATCCGTGCTGCCGGGATTCTGATGACGCGCGAAGCCGACCGGCAAATTTCCCGGGTTGTTTTCTGTAGGCTTTTGGCCGGGGTCGATCAGAAAACCGAAACGGGCCAGATATTCCGGCGCGGCAAAGCGGTCTTGCGAGAACGGCAATTCGAGCGCCGTGAACCAGTCATAACGCAAGCCTTTGACCTGCGTACCCTGAGGGGTGAAGTAATAGGTCTGGCGGTCGTCCGCGCTCCACTGATCCAGGTAATGCACCTGCTGGGGCGGAGTCCAGAGCGGTAGCTTGGGGTTGGCGACGTAATACAGGACTACCGCCAGAGCAACGCCCAGCAATAAAGCAATCAGAATCAGCAAGCGAAAGAAGAGGCGCAAGATGAACATCCTTGTCGATTTATTCTTCCGTTATGCCTGAGCCCAAGTTGAGCGGCAAGTGGCCATCACGCCAGATTTGCGGGTTGCGAAACTTTCCCTGTCAGAGTCGGATGACAGAAGTTTCATCATCTACACTGCGAAAAGCGTTTAAACACCTGAACTTATCGCAAATATACGTCTCTTATCCCGGTAGCCATTGGTCGTGGCCGCCTGATAAGCTCGCGACTTTACTCGATTGCCCTTTAGGCGAATGAACAAGGAAATAGCATGAAACAGCATCGGTTGGCGGCGGCGGTGGCCCTGGTTAGCCTGGTACTCGCGGGTTGCGACTCGCAAACCAGCGTAGAGCTCAAAACCCCGGCGCAAAAAGCTTCCTACGGCATTGGCCTGAACATGGGCAAGAGCCTGGCTCAGGAAGGCATGGATGATCTGGATTCCAAAGCCGTAGCCCAGGGCATCGAAGACGCCGTCGGCAAGAAAGAGCAGAAGCTCAAGGACGAAGAACTGGTTGAAGCCTTCGCCGCACTGCAAAAACGTGCCGAAGAGCGCATGGCCAAGATGAGTGAAGAGTCGGCAGCCGCCGGCAAGAAATTCCTCGAAGAAAACGGCAAGAAAGCAGGTGTCGTAACCACCGCTTCCGGCCTGCAATATGAAGTGGAAAAGAAAGCCGATGGCGCTCAGCCTAAGCCGACTGACGTAGTGACCGTTCACTACACCGGCAAGCTGACCAATGGCACCGTTTTCGACAGCTCCGTCGAGCGCGGCAGCCCGATCGATCTGCCGGTCAGCGGTGTGATCCCGGGTTGGGTCGAAGGCCTGCAACTGATGCACGTCGGCGAGAAGTACAAGCTGTATATTCCAAGCGAACTGGCCTACGGCGCACAGAGCCCAAGCCCGGCAATCCCGGCCAACTCGGTGCTGGTATTCGACCTGGAACTGCTGGCAATCAAAGATCCAAGCAAAGAAGAAGTCGCCAAGTAATCGGCGCCTGCTTCAGAACTGCTTCAGAACAACGCCTCGCTCATGCGGGGCGTTGTTGTATCTGATACTCGGCAAAGGTAAACAAAACGAACAGATGCTGTAGGCTGAAGTCCTAGCCAATGTAGGACCGGTTAACCGCGTCTGACCGTCAAGTCAATGAAATATTGGGGTTTTTTTGATGAGTAAAAAACGCCCGATCTAAGCTCAGCCCTTATGCTGCGGGGCTTTCAGCCGTGAAATGCAGCTCTGTTCACAAGGTTATCCACAATTTGTGTGGATAACATTTCAGCGGGAGGATCCCATGAAAGCACCCTGGAATTTTGCTCGTTTTCTGCCATTGGCCGGGCGCCTGCTGGCACGTGGGCGCTTGCCCACACTGTTGTTCGCCGTGGCCGCCAAGGGCGCGAGCCAAGGTAATCGGCTGGGCAAGCTCAAGGACGATCTGCGCCTGCTGCAGGCACTGTGCCTTGCCTACTGGCGTGGCGAGTATCGGGCGATCAGTCCCAAGGCAATCGTCTCGGTGGTGGCCGGGCTGATGTACTTTCTCAGTCCCGTGGATGCGATTCCGGATTTCCTGCCCATGTTCGGCATGCTAGATGACATCGCCGTTCTGGGTTGGCTGATGAAAGTCCTGGACGATGAACTCACAGCCTTTCGCACCTGGCGCAAACGCCAGTCGCCGGAGAAGCTTGTAGTTGTGGAGCGCCTGCCTGCAACTCGCGAACAACTTCAGGTTCAGGGGCCGAAAAAGCGCTAATTTGCTCAACCCTGAACCAGATATAGATACCCCCCGCGACCTTAGCCGCTGTTAGGATTACACTTCTAGGGAAAAGTGCCGACTCGCTAAGTGTTTTTGTCCTACGGGGTAGTCATGGATATTCAGATAATTACACGCGAAGGCGAACCCGAATACGCGGTTCTGCCGTGGGCTCAGTATCAGGCGTTACTCAAGGCAGCAGGCATCAACGAAGCACCGTCGCACCCGGCTCCGGTCCTGGCTCCGGCGCCGCAGTCGACGACTCAGGACCCGATTCTTCCAGGTCTTGATCAACTACGCAGTTTGCGCGAAGGGAAGGGCATCGCCATCGAGGCGCTGGCCCGCACGGTAGGCATCAGCCCGTCTTATCTGGCCATGATCGAAAGTGGCGAGCGTCAGCCCGACGCCGCGATTCGCCGCAGTCTGGCCTGGGAAATGACGGTGCCGGGGTGGAGGGAAGAATCGTGAGCGTACGCATCAGTCGTCAACACTGGGACGGATTGCTGGGCGAGCTGGATCAGGCGCGCCGTCAGCGTCACCTCCTGACCTATCGGGCGCTGCTTGAGCGTTTGCAGCTGCCCACGCCGGCCATGCAGACACTGACTGCCGCGCTGGAGCATCTGGCGGCGCTGGATGCCCGGGCCGAACAGCCGTTGCGCAGTTCGCTGGTGATCAGCCAGGGCGCCAGTCGTTTGCCGCGCACCGGTTTCTTTGAATGTGTCGAGCGTCTGGGGCGGTTTTCCGGGCCGTCCGACGGGGTCGCGGCGGCGTCCTGGCATGCCTCGGAAGTGGTGCGGGTGTTCGAGTACGAGTACCCCGAATCGGCGGAGGCCTGAGTGTTTCTGCGACTCAAGGCGCGGGTCAATTACTGGCTGGCGCGCCGGCTGTTTCATTGGCCGTGGTTCGTACGACAGCCCCGTATCTGGAGCTGGATGGAAGGCCAGTTCGCGCGCATGGCGAACCTGGGCGATGTCGACGCCCAGAGCTTCTATGGCCACATCCTGACCTTTCGCGGCGTCGGCCTGGGCGCCCGAGAAGAAGGCATTCGCCTGCTGCGCCTGGCGGCATTGGCTGGCGATGGCAAGGCGGCCTATCAGGTAGGGGTGATCAGCCTCGCCGGCAGCCCGAGCAAGGCGCCAGACCCCGTTGAGGCAGCACGCTTCTGGGGCATTGCGGTGAAGGCCGGGCATCCGTTGGCGCAGATCAAGCTCGAAGAATTGGCTGCCCGGGACTCGATGAAGTAACGGCGACTTTTGAAAGATTTGTGCTGTCTGGTCCGGCCTCTTCGCGGGCAAGCCACGCTCCCACAGGGATCGAGTGAAGCCTGGGACAGCGCAATACCTGTGGGAGCGGGCTTGCCCGCGAAGAGGCCGGCACATCCAGCATCAAAATGCCTGACACTCCGCAAATCTGTAGGAGCAAGGCTTGCCCGCGAAGGCGTCAGGCCGGTCACCGATGCCCTTGCCTGATTCAATGTAGTAATGGCGATTTTTCTGAAAGATCTGTGGGACGTAGTGTGTATTCCTACGTCCCGTTTGCGCTTTGGCGAATTGCCCTACGCAATCTTCATCCCTGTCTGACTTCTTTTCCCTTTGGATGCCAGCAAAGTCCGTCGCGCTCGGCGTCGTAGGAGGTTTCCTTCAAGTTGTAGCGAAGTTCATGAACTGGTGGTGCGTTGTGCTCGACGATAGCCTTTGGGATGTCACTGCACATTCAGTGGCAGGGTGTGGAAGCCCTGTATCGTTAGGCGCATCAAGTGCCACCTGTTCGGCGTTTTATCGTCGGTGTTTCATGGTGGCTGTGCGCGGGGCGCTTTCGAGCGCGCCGGGTGCCTAACGTCCCGGTCTTCCACACCTGTGCACAGCCGCCACCCATTGCGTGGAAGCGATGGGTGGCGTCATCCATCTCTACGTTAGGAATAAATCGATGAAAACACTGACTCCCGATCCGCCCTACGAAAAGCCAAACCCCGACAACCGCTACATGGCCATGACCGGCAACTGCAACGACATGCCCACGCTGTTCGTCGACACCCACGCCCCGCTCGATGCCCCGATGGACGCGGCCGGCTATCGAATCCGTGCCGTGACGGAGGTCCTGGAGAATCTCTCCATGCGCGGCTCGATCGAATGCGAATCCTTCATCCTCAGCGACTTTGCCCTGCTGCTCGCCATTCCGTTGCGCAATGGGTGTGATGTGCTGGATGTGGTGAGGCGGCGGTTGCGGCGGATGGCTACCGAGTAGTTAACGCCGGACATTTGTGTTGATCGAGCCGGCCTCTTCGCGGGCAAGCCTCGCTCCTACAGGTGCAATGCAATACAAGCAGGACACATACCTGTGGCGAGGG
>NZ_JAIQWX010000193.1 GCF_020164475.1 Pseudomonas sp. REP124
GCGAGGCTTGCCCGCGAATGCCCTCAACGATCGGGTTGGATCAGGTGGCAGAGTTTGGCGGTCGCCTCGACCATCTGCCCACTCGGCCGCTCCAGGCCTTTTTCGGTGACCAAGAGCAACTGCTTGCGAACCACCGCATCGACTTGCGGCCAGGCTTTCCAGGCATCCAGCTGAGCCTGATCTCCCGCCAATATCACCTCGGGATTACGCAGCAACACCGCCTCCACACTCACCTGCGGCGCTGGCAATGTCAGATCGGCAAACAGGTTGCGCACACCACAGACATCCAGCGCATCACTGATGATCTGCCCACCACCAACGGTATACAGCGGCCGGTCCCATACCTGATAAAAGCCGCGCAAGGGCTGCTCCCGCCGATAACGCTGACGCAGTTCCGCCAGTCGCCCACGCAGATCGTCCGCCAATACCGCCCCACGCTCAGGTCGCCCAAGCCGCGCAGCGATGGCTTCGATCTGTGCGGTGAGTTCGGCGAAGTTGTGCGGTTCGGCGACGAAGGTGGGAATGTTCAAGCGCTTGAGCTGATCGCGCTGGGCCGGACCGACGCTGCCGGGCCAGAGCAACAGCAGATCGGGCTTCAGGCTGAGCAGCCGTTCCATGTCCAACTGGCCGTAGCGGCCAACGGAGGGCAGATTTTTCAGTTCGACGGGACGTTCGCCGGCATCCAGCACGCCCACCAGCAAATCGGCGGAGCCCAGTTCGACGACGATTTCCGAGAGTGACGGGGCGAGGCTGACCACCCGCTCCACTGCCATTGCCGAACCGCTTGAGGCCAGCAGCAGACAGGCCAGCCAGAGAGTTCGCATCAAGCCAGCTGGCGCGGGATACGGTAGAGATAAAACAACACGGCGGTCGACAACGCCAGCAGCATCAACGGCACGGCTTCAAGACCGACGAACACCGCCAGTGCACCGATCCACGCCGGCAGGCTGGCGGCGAGGAAGGCCATGCGCCGCTTGGCCGCGAGGCTGATCCAGGCCGCGGGCTCTTCCGGGGTGTCGAGAGCTTTTTGCGTGGCGATCAACGCGTGCTTGTAGCGACCGAAGAACTTCAGGCTGACAAACATCGAGGCCACGCCGGCGATGAAAAAAGGCATCGCCAGCACCGGCAGAATCGCCTCGCCTTCGCCGAACACGCCATTGATCACGAACAGCGGCAACAGGGCCAGCGCAAAGTATTGCCACCAGTTGAAGGACAGTCGCCGCCGTACCTGACCGCGAGTCACGCCCGGTCTACCTCGCCCTGGTGCTCGTTGCCCATCATGTGGTCGAGCTTGCTGGCCTTGGTCGCCAGGTAGAGTTTGTTGTGCGGGTTGTGGCCGGTGTGCAACGGCACGCGCTCGGCCACCACGATACCCATGTCGGTCAAGGCTTTGACCTTGCGCGGATTGTTGGTCATCAGGCGCAGGGATTTCACGCCCAGGTGCTCCAGCATCGGCAGGCACATGGCGTAGTCACGCTGGTCGGCGGCAAAGCCCAGGCGCTCGTTGGCTTCAACAGTGTCGGCACCGCCATCCTGCAACTCGTAGGCACGGATCTTGTTCAACAGGCCAATGCCGCGGCCTTCCTGACGCAAGTACAGCAACACGCCACGGCCTTCGCGGGCAATGGCCTGCAGCGCGGCCTCCAGTTGCGAACCGCAGTCGCAACGCTGGCTGAACAGGGCGTCGCCCGTCAGGCACTCGGAATGCAACCGGCCGAGTACCGGGGCACCGTCGGCGATCTCACCCAGGCTCAGCACAACGTGCTCGCGGCCGGTGGCTTCATCGAGAAAGCCGTGCATGGTGAATTGCGCAAAAGGCGTTGGCAGCTTGGAAGCGGCGACAAAAACGACAGGCACCGGTGTGCTCCTGATCTAAGAAGACTGAAGATTCGCAGGCCGGCATTGTAACAGCAGGTTCCAACCGACGCTTAGGCTGAATTATCGAGCATAACCATCAAAAAGTCTGATATGGCCTGCCCGCTCCCACAGGGGGTCATCGCCAACCGTGGAACAACGTCAATTCGCAGGGAACGGATAAGGCTGCTTCCAGTGCTCGAAAACCGGCTTCAACTCGCCGCTTTTCACCAGCTTCTCCATACGCTCATCGAACAGGGCCATCAGCGCGCGGGCCTGGGGCGTCTTGGCGAAACACAGGTAAAGCGGCAATTCCGCAATGTGAGTGCGACGGAACTGGGAGGGATCCTTGGCTCGGGTGAGGACATAATCGACTTCGGTCAGCGCATCGATGTAGTAGTCGACGCGCTTGTAGGTGAGCATCGAAACGATGCCGGTGCGGCGGATCACTTCATCGTAGTGGCGGATGTTGGGCAGGTAGTCCTGATAATCGTAGCCACGGACCCAGGCCAATCGGTAATCACCCAGGGTTTCCAGGGTCGGCACCGGAGTGCTGGCCAGGCCCAGGGCGTAGATATGATCGGTATCGAAATTCCAGTGCGGGTAGAGCAGCGCTTCAGACTCGTCGCGATAGGAGCCGACACAGGCGTCCACTTCGCCACGCTCGGCCAGGCCGATGGAGCGCAGATAAGGTTCAGTACGGATATCCAGTTTGACGCCCGCAGGCTCGAAGACTTTGCGCAACACGTCCCAGGCCAGACCCTGGCCATTGGCGGCGGTGTAGTCTTCCCAATCCTCGCTGGCCAGGTGAATCACGGACGGCATGGTCGCGGCCTCCTCCGCCTGGGCGAATGAGCAAAACAAGGCCAGCACCAGCACCATCAACCCGCGTAGAGCCATCCCTAGTTCTCCCAGTAATCGCCTTTTAACCTCTCTGGTCAGGCGAACATCCACACCAACCCTTGCATGGCCAACCAGGCAAATACACCGGCCAATACGTCATCGAGCATGATCCCGACGCCGCCGTGCACATGCCGGTCGACCCAGCGTATCGGCCAGGGTTTGAGAATATCGAAGAAGCGGAACACCAGGAAACCTGCCAACAGCCACTGCCAACCTTCCGGCACCAGCCACAGGGTGATCCACATCCCGACCATTTCGTCCCAGACGATGCCTTCGTGGTCGTGCACACGCAAATCGTCGGCCACCTTGCCGCACAGCCAGAAGCCGAACAGCATGGTGATGCCCAACATCAGCCAGTAGCCCCAGTCGGGCAACATTTGCCATAACGGGATAAAGGGTAGCGCAACTAACGACCCCCAGGTGCCCGGTGCCTTTGGCAAGGTGCCCGAGCCGAAGCCGAACGCCAGGAAATGCCATGGATTGCGCCAGACCGACGGCGGTACGAACTCCGCCGGGACCTGCTTGGGATGGTCTGTCACGGTGTCTCCCGAAAATGTTGATAGCCCCGGATTTGCGGGGTGATGTCTTGTCCGTCCGCATCCAGCAGGGTCACGCCCTGCCCGCTCACTACACGTCCGACCACATGGACTGGCCATCCATCGGCCAGCATCGCAGGCAACTCGACGGACGGTAGGGTGAAGGCCAGTACGTAATCGTCGCCACCACTGAGAGCGGCGTTCTGTGCGCCCGTTTCACCGAGAAAAGCCCGTAGCGCCGCCGACATCGGAAGGCGGTCAAGCTCGACTTGCAGGCCGACGTTCGACGCCAGGGCAATGTGCTCGCAATCGGCGAGCAGGCCATCGGAGATGTCCATCGCCGAGGTCGCCTTGCCACGCAGCGCCTGACCCAACGCCAGCTGCGGTTGCGGCGACCAGTAATGCGCCAGCAGCGCCTCGGCGATGGCCGCCTCGGCAGCGCGCTGGCCAAGCACCAGCGGCAAAGCCCCGGCCGCATTGCCCAAGTCACCGCCCACACACAGCAGGTCCCCGGGTTGCGCGCCGCTGCGGGTCAGGGCCAGGCCGGCCGGCACGCGACCGAACACGGTCATGGTCAGGCTCAACGGCCCACGGGTGGTATCGCCGCCCACCAGGGCCACGCCACAGTTTTGCGCCATCTGGTTCAAACCGCGGGCATATGCTTGCAGCCAGTCGGAGGTCACCGCCGGCAAGGTCAGGGCAAGGGTAAAGGCAACGGGAGTGGCGCCCATGGCGGCCAGGTCGCTGACCGCTACAGCCAGCGAGCGCTGACCGAGCAGAAACGGGTCGCAGGGATCTGCGAAATGCACACCGGCCACGAGGGTGTCGGTGGAAATCGCCAACTGCTCCCCAGGGGGAACAGCCAGCAAGGCGCAGTCATCGCCGATTCCGAGAGCAACGCCTTCGCCGCCTTGCGCACAAGGCGCGGCGGCGAAGAAATTGCGGATCAGCTCAAACTCACCCATGGACTGGTGTCGGCACTTCAAGCGCCAATCAGCGCTTGAACGCCTTCACTTCAGCTTCACGCAGACGCGGTGCCAGCTTGTCGAGTACACCGTTGACGAACTTGTGGCCGTCGGTGGAACCGAAGACCTTGGCCAGTTCGATACCTTCGTTGATCACAACGCGGTACGGCACGTCGACGCGCTTGAGCAGCTCCCAGGTGGACAGGCGCAGAACCGCCAGTTCAACCGGGTCCAGCTCTTCGATGGTCAGGTCCAGGCAAGGCTTGAGCGCGGTGTCGATTTCGGTCTTGAACTGCGGAACCCCGTGCAGGATTTCGCGGAAATAGGCGCCATCGACATCGGTGAAATCGTTATCGACCCGGAACTGCGCTTCGATCTCGTTCAGCGACTGCTTGGCCATGTGCCATTGATACAGCGCCTGGGTCGCGAGCTGACGAGCTTCGCGACGCTTGACGCTTTTCGATGGCTTGCCGGCATCCGCAGGCTTTGGATCGCGCGGGTTGAAACGATCGCTTTCGTCGCTAATCACTTGGCCTCCAACTGCGCCAGCAGGCTGACCATTTCCAGAGCGGACAGGGCAGCTTCAGCACCTTTGTTACCGGCTTTGGTGCCGGAACGTTCGATCGCTTGCTCGATGGAATCAACGGTCAGCACGCCGAAAGCGACCGGAACGCCGAACTCCATGGACACCTGGGCCAGGCCCTTGGTGCATTCGCCTGCCACGTATTCGAAGTGCGGAGTACCGCCACGAATGACCGCGCCCAGGGCGATGATTGCCGAGAACTCGCCCTTTTGAGCGACTTTTTGTGCAACCAGCGGGATTTCGAAGGCGCCAGGGGCACGGATGATGGTGATGTCGCTTTCGCTCACGCCATGGCGAACCAGGGCATCGACTGCACCGCTGACCAGGCTTTCAACGACGAAGCTGTTGAAACGGCCTACTACCAGAGCGTAGCGGCCTTTAGGGGCGATGAACGTACCTTCGATGGTCTTCAGGGTCATTCGATAGATCTCTTAAAGAGCCGGGACGCGTCTTCTACGCGCCCCTCAGTGATATTTGAACCGCGAATTGCTGGCCGGAAACACCCGGTCATTATTCGGAGGGCACGTATTCTACAACTTCCAGATCGAAACCGGATATCGCATTAAATTTCATTGGCGCCGACATCAGGCGCATTTTGCGCACGCCAAGGTCACGCAGGATCTGCGAACCGGCACCGACAGTGCTGTAGGTGGTCGGTTTTTTCACCGCCAGTTGATCGGCGGTTTCACGGATGTGCGCCAGCAACACGTCGCCATCGAGCGGGTGACCGAGCAACAGCACCACACCGCTGCCGGCCTCGGCTACCGCGGACATTGCAGCGCGCAGGCTCCAGCGGCCCGGCTGCTTGACCATCAACAGGTCGCGCAGCGGGTCCATGTTATGCACACGAACCAGGGTCGGTTCCTCGGCGCAGACATTGCCCAGGGTCAGGGCCATGTGCACGTCGCCTTCCACCGAATCACGATAGGTCACCAGGTTGAATTGGCCCAGTTCGCTGTCCAGAGGCTGCTCGGCAATCCGCTGAACGGTACGTTCGTGAATCATCCGATAGTGGATCAGGTCGGCGATGGTGCCGATCTTGATGTTGTGTTCGGCGGCGAAGGTTTCCAGTTCGGCGCGGCGGGACATGGTGCCGTCGTCGTTCATCACTTCGCAGATCACGCCGCTCGGCTCGAAACCGGCCATACGCGCCAGGTCGCAAGCAGCTTCGGTGTGGCCGGCGCGAGCCAGGGTGCCGCCGGCCTGGGCCATCAGCGGGAAGATGTGTCCAGGGCTGACGATGTCTTCAGCCTTGGCGTCCTTGGCGGCAGCCGCCTGCACGGTGCGCGCGCGGTCGGCGGCGGAAATGCCGGTGGTCACGCCGGTGGCCGCTTCGATCGATACGGTGAACTTGGTGCCGAAACCGGAACCGTTGCGCGGCGCCATCAACGGCAGCTTGAGCAGCTCGCAACGCTCGCGGGTCATCGGCATGCAGATCAGGCCACGGGCGTGCTTGGCCATGAAATTGATGTGCTCGGGCTTGCAGCACTCGGCGGCCATGATCAGGTCGCCTTCGTTCTCGCGATCTTCGTCATCCATGAGGATGACCATCTTGCCTTGGCGGATGTCTTCAACCAGTTCTTCGATGCTATTGAGCGCCACAAGGCACCCCCTTCTTTCAAAATTCAGGATTTGAGGTAGCCGTTTTGGGCCAGGAAGCTTTCGGTAATGGTGCTGCCGGCTGCAGGTTCCGCCGCCTTGTCGCCCAGCAGCAGGCGTTCCAGGTAACGGGCGAGCAAATCGACTTCCAGATTCACCCGACGGCCTGGCTGGTACGACGCCATGATGGTTTCGGTCAGGGTGTGGGGAATGATGGTCAGCAGGAACTCGGCGCCATCGACCGCGTTTACGGTCAGGCTGGTGCCGTCGACGGTGATCGAGCCTTTATGGGCGATGTACTTGGCCAGCTCTTTCGGTGCGCGGATGCGGAACTCAACGGCCCGGGCGTTCTCGGTGCGGGCAACCACTTCACCCACGCCATCGACGTGGCCGCTGACCAGATGCCCGCCCAGGCGGGTGGTCGGCGTCAGGGCTTTCTCCAGGTTGACCGGGCTGCCGCTTTTCAGGTCGTTCATGGCGGTGCAGTCGAGGGTTTCACGGCTGACGTCCGCCGCGAAGCCGTTGCCAGGCAGTTCAACGGCGGTCAGGCACACGCCGTTGACCGCGATGCTGTCGCCCAGTTTGACGTCGCTCAAATCGAGCTTGCCGGTTGCTACATGGACCCGCACATCTCCGCCTTTTGGGGTCAATGCACGGATACTGCCGATGGATTCGATGATGCCGGTGAACATGGGGTTCTCCTCGAGAACAGAGCCAGCGCTGTAACGATGGCCGGGAATTATACGCTCGCCGCTGGCAAAGGAATGGCAGTGACTCGCCAGTCATCGCCCACCGCGCGAATTTCAGTGATTTTGAGTTCCGGCGCATCCTTCATTTGCGCGAGCGGCCAGTCCAGCAGCGGCCGGGCCGTGGAGCCCAGGAACTTGCCGGCGATGAAAATCTGGAACTCATCCACCAGCCCGAGCTGAGCGAAAGCACCCGCCAGCCGTGGACCGGCTTCGACCAGCACTTCGTTGATGCCACGGTTGGCCAACTCGACCAGCAACTGACGCAAATCGACCTGGCCATCGAAGCCGGGCACGATCAGGCATTCCGGACCGTTGGCGTGTTGTTCCTCGACCGCCACGGAAGTGGCGATCAGCGCCGGGCCTGCCTTGAAGAACGGCGCATCCGGCGGCACCCGCAGGCGGCCGTCGACCAATACACGCAATGGCGGCCGGCTCATGGCCAGCGCGGTTTGTTCGGCATCCAGGCCCAGCTCATCGGCGCGCACGGTCAGGCGGGCGTTGTCCGTCAACACGGTATCGGCGCCGGTCAGCACCGCGCTGGCCTGGGCACGCAGGCGCTGAACCGCCGAACGCGCGGCGGGACCTGTGATCCATTGGCTTTCGCCGCTTTCCATCGCCGTGCGGCCGTCCAGACTCATGGCCAACTTGACCCGCACGAAGGGCAAGCCGTGCTCCATGCGCTTGAGGAAGCCTTCATTGAGCTTGCGCGCCTCACCCTCCAGCACACCGCTTTCGGTGGTGATGCCAGCCTGCTCCAAACGTTGCAGGCCACGACCGGCGACTTCCGGATTCGGGTCCTGCATCGCCGCCACGACCCGCGCCAAGCCAGCGTTTACCAGAGCGTCGGCGCAAGGCGGCGTGCGGCCATGATGGCTGCAAGGTTCGAGGGTCACGTAGGCGGTGGCGCCGCGGGCCAGTTCACCGGCGGCGCGCAGGGCGTGGACTTCGGCATGGGGCTCGCCGGCGCGCACGTGCCAGCCTTCGCCGACAACCTGCCCGTCACGGACGATCACGCAACCGACCCGCGGGTTGGGATGAGTCGTGTAATGGCCGCGGCGCGCCAGCTCCAGCGCGCGGACCATGTAATGGGCGTCGAGGATGGCTTGCTCGGCAGGCGTGGTCATTCTTTCTCCGGCTCCCGGGCCAGGCGATCGATCTCTTCGCGGAACTCGTTGAGGTCCTGGAAGCGGCGATAGACCGAAGCGAAACGGATGTAGGCGACTTCATCGAGCTTTTTCAGCTCGGTCATCACCAGCTCACCGACCACGAGGGACTTGACCTCGCGCTCGCCGGTGGCGCGCAGTTTGTGTTTGATGTGCACCAGCGACGATTCGAGGCGTTCGACACTCACCGGGCGCTTTTCCAGCGCACGCTGCATGCCGGCGCGGAGTTTTTCTTCGTCGAACGGCTGGCGACTGCCGTCGGTTTTGATCAGGCGCGGCAACACCAGTTCAGCGGTTTCGAACGTCGTGAAACGCTCGCCGCAGGCCAGGCATTCACGCCGGCGGCGCACCTGTTCGCCCTCGGCGACCAGACGCGAGTCGATGACCTTGGTGTCGTTGGCACCGCAGAAGGGACAGTGCATGGTGGCAGGCAACAAAAAAAGGGAGGGCCATGGTAGCGCATCCCGGTGGCAAGACAAGCCATAGGCTTTGCGGTATACAGACGGCATGATCTGTCGATCCATGGATTTCACGTTTCCGGAGCTGCCCATGTCGTTACGCCCGCTCGTATTGCTCAGCCTTTTCAGCCTTCTGGTGGCCTGCGGAAGCGATGCACCCAAGCCTCAGCCGCCGACGCCAGGCCCTGCACCGCAACAGGCGCAGAAAAAAGCCAAGGAAGCTGCCGAGCTCGGCCCGCTGCCCGCGTATCAACGTGAGTTGAGCGGCACCCTGCAAGGCGTGCCGGCCGGTGCCGAAGTCGAACTGGCGCTGCTGGTGATCGACGAAAAGGATCGCCCGCAACAGCTGCTCGCCAGTTCGAGCCTGATCGGCACCAATCAAGTATTGCCGTTTCACCTGCGTTTCAACCCGGAAGCCTTTCCAATGGGCGCACGGGTTGAATTGCGCGGTCGTGCCAGCCAGTCCGGCCAATTGATCCTGCATCTGCCGTCGCAGTTGATCACGCAGCCCACGACACAGATGCTGGGCCAACTGCAATTCGTCAAAGCCCCATGAGTGCACCGCTCGACCTGCAACAGGCGTTGAGTGAACTACTGGGCGATGCGCGCCTGGTCGCCTGCGACCTGCCGGACACCGAGCTGAAGCTGTGGCTGATCGACGGCGATAACATGGACCGCGCCTTCAGCCCCGAGGAAACCCGACGCATCCTGCATGAACCGCCCTACTGGAGTTTCTGCTGGGCCAGCGGCCTGGCGGTGGCCCGTTACCTGGCCGAATTCCCGGAATGGGTCAAAGGCAAGCGGGTGCTGGATTTTGGGGCAGGTTCAGGCGTGGCGGGGATTGCCGCGGTCAAGGCCGGGGCGCTGGAAGTGGTGGCCTGCGATCTGGACCCGCTGGCGATTGCGGCCTGTCGGGCGAATGCCGAACTCAATGAAGTACAGCTCAATTACTCGACGGATTTCTTCGCCGAGGCCGATCGCTTCGATCTGATTCTGGTAGCGGATGTGCTGTACGACCGGGCGAACCTGCCGCTGCTCGATGAGTTTCTCAGCCGAGGCCGGCAAGCGCTTGTGGCGGATTCGCGGGTGCGGGATTTCCGTCATCCGTTGTATAGACGCATCGAAATGCTCGAGGCCATGACCTTGCCGGATCTGTGTGAGCCGGAAGAATTTCGGCATGTGAGCCTTTATCACGCGCAGCGGACCTGAAGAGCTTCGCGGGCAAGCCTCGCTCCTACAGATCGGAAGAGCG
>NZ_JAIQWX010000194.1 GCF_020164475.1 Pseudomonas sp. REP124
GGTGATTCTCTGTAGGAGCGAGGCTTGCCCGCGAAGAGGCCGGTCTGGACACCAAACATCTCAATCCCGGCTGGTGTCCTTGATCAAATGCGCCGCCAACGTCCGCAGCGGCCCCAGCTGCCGGCAGATCAGCGCCAGTTGTGTCTGCACCAACCGCTGTCCCTCATCGATCTCATCGGGCATCTGCTCAAGCTCATTGGCCAGCGCTTCCTCCTCGTCGCTCTGAATCGCAATCGCCGATTTGCTCACCAGCCCTTGGGCGATTTCGTCGATGCTGGCCGCCAGTTTCACCCCGGCGCCTTCGATCAGGTGCTCGCGCACCTCGGCGGGCAACCGGGTTTCCCGGTGTGCGCCAAGGCCTGACAAATAGCTGAGCAGCGTGTGTGACAGCACCAGAAAACGAAAGCCCAGTTCCGCGTCCTTACGGAAATGCCCCGGCTCCATCAGCATGTTGGCCAGGGTGGTCGACAGCGCCGCATCGGCGTTGTGCGCGTTGCGTCGAGCCAGGCGGTAGGCCAGGTCGTCGCTTTTGCCGGCGGCGTATTGCTGCATGATCTGGCGCAGGTAAACGCTGTTGCAGGTCAGGGTGTTGGACAGCACCTTGTTCAGGCTGCGGCCCTGCCAGTCCGGCAGGAACAGGAACACCGCCAGCCCCGCGATCAGGCTGCCGAGCAGGGTATCGAACAGCCGCGGCAGGAACAGCCCGTAACCGTCGCCCACCTGGTTGAAGCAGAACAGCACCATCAGGGTGATCGCCGCCGTCGCCAGGGTGTAGCGGGTGGTTCGGCTGATAAAGAACACCACGCCGGCGACAATCGCGATGCACGACTGGATCAGCGGGTTGGGGAACAGATCGAACAGCGCCCAGGCCAGAGTCAGGCCGAAGGCGGTGCCGATGATCCGCTGGCCGAGTTTGCGTCGCGTCGCGCCGTAGTTGGGCTGGCAGACGAACAGCGTGGTGAGAATGATCCAGTAACCTTGCGACGGGTGGATCAAATGCACCATCGCGTAGCCGATGCTCAGGGCCAGGGGCAATCGCAGGGCATGGCGAAACAGCAACGAGGTCGGTGTCAGTTGCGTGCGCAAGCGTACCCAGACATCCCGCAAGTTGCGCGGCGAGCGGTCGAGCAGGCTGCTGTCGGTGGCGTCGGCCAGAGCGTCGGGGTTGCTTGCGTCGCTCAGGAGGCGGTCGAGGGTGGCGAGGTTCGCCGAAAGCGCCCGCAGAGAACGCAGCAATCCGCGCCAGGCGGGGTTGCTCTGGACGCGCAGGTGTTCGAGGGAGGCATGCAGGTCGGCCAGGGCTTCTGCGAAGCTGGCGTCATAGATGAACGGCTGGCGCATCTGGATCGATTCGGCCAGCGCCCGGCAGGCCTTGCCCTGCTGGCGCAACAGGCGTTGGCAGCGGAACAGCACGTCGCTGTGGAAAAACGCCTCGGCCAGGGCGTTGTAAGGGTAGTGCGAAGAGCTGGCGCGTTCGTGGATGTCCTGGGCGAGGAAATACAGCTTCAGGTAACGGCTGAGTTTCGAGCCCGGGCGACCGTTGCCGACCCGGTGCAGGATGATTTCCTTGGCGGCGTTGAGTGCGGCGACCACGCGGCCGTTCTGCTTGGCCAGTTCCAGTCGGCGCTCTTCCACATCTAACTGACGGATCGGCTCGAACAGCGACGACTTCAGTTTCAGGTAGTAACCCAGCTCGCGAAACAGACGCGCCAGGCTCTGTTGCACTGGCTGGTTGGAAAACAGCGCCTGCCACAGCACCGAAAGCGCCCCGTACCAGGCCGCGCCGGCCACCAGCAGCAGCGGTTCGTGCCAGACGTCGATCACCGCGCCGCCGCGCTGGTCCACGCCGATCATGGTGTACACCGACAGAATCAGCGTCGCCGAAGCAATCGCGCCATAGCGTTCGCCCAAGGCGCCGAGCATCGTCAGGCAGAAGCTGGCGAGGGCGAAGGCGATGATGAAGACGATCGGGTAGGGGAACAGCAGTTCCACCGACAGCGCGGCGACGGCGAAACATACCAGGGTCACGGCCAGCGCATTGAGGCGGCCTTGCCAGCTGTCGTCGGTCTCGGCCAGGGCGCTGGCGATAATCCCCAGGAACAACGGGATCAGCAGCCCCATTTCATCCTGATACCAACACAGTGCCATGGTGCCGGTCAGGGCGATGAACACCCGCACGCTGTAGCTGAACTTGTCCAGCGCCCACAGACGCCGCAGAGACTGACGAAACGAAGTCGATGACATGAAATGCGAAGGCCTTCCGAGGCGATGCCGCTAAATTGAGCCAGTAATGACGCCGATGCAATGGCGACGATCACATCGGGCAGCAAAAACTGTTCCTTTGAGACTTCGCGCCCGCCTCAAATTTTCAGGCTGGCATAAAAACCTGTGGGAGCTGGCTTGCCAGCGATGAGGCCAGTACATGCAACATTTCTGTTGTCTGTCAGACCGCTATCGCTGGCAAGCCAGCTCCCACAGGGATTGCATTCACATGGTGAGTGGGGTGTCAGACGTATTGCGCGGCGGCGTAGCCCGAGGCCCAGGCCCACTGGAAGTTGAAACCGCCGAGGTGGCCGGTCACGTCCAGCACTTCGCCGATGAAGTACAGGCCGGGGCTTTTCAGGGATTCCATGGTCTTGGACGACACTTCGTTGGTGTCGATGCCACCCAGGGTCACCTCGGCGGTGCGGTAGCCTTCGGTGCCGGCGGGCACGACTTTCCAGCTCGCCAGTTTTTCGGCGATCTCGGCGATTTCCGCGTGGGTGTATTGCTTCATCGGTTTGGAGACGAACCAGTTGTCCGCCAGCAAATTGGCCATCTTCTTGGTGAAGATTTCCCCGAGCAGGGTTTTCAGTTCGCTGTTGGGGCGTTCGGCCTGTTGCTGTTGCAGCCAGGTCGGCACGTCGTGGTCGGGCATCAGGTTGATCTCGACCGTATCGCCCGATTCCCAGAACGAAGAAATCTGCAGAATCGCCGGACCACTGAGGCCGCGGTGAGTGAACAGGATGTTCTCGCGGAAACTCTGGTCGTTGCAGCTGACCAGGCAATCTACCGAAGTGCCGGACAGCTCGCTGCACAGCGCCTTGAGTTGATCGGTGATGGTGAATGGCACGAGGCCGGCGCGGGTCGGCAGCAGTTCGTGGCCGAATTGTTTGGCCACCTGATAGCCGAAACCGGTGGCGCCCAGGGTCGGGATCGACAGGCCGCCGGTGGCGATCACCAGCGACTGGCAGGTGACCTGGCCGAGAGTGGTGTCCAGCAGATAACCCTGTTCGAGCTTCTCGATGGTCTGGATCGAAGTGTCCAGGTGCAGGCTGACGCCGGCCTGATCGCACTCGTTCAGGAGCATTTCGAGGATGTCGCTGGATTTGTTATCGCAGAACAGCTGGCCGAGTTTCTTCTCGTGGTAAGGCACGCCGTGCTTGGCGACCATTCCGATGAAGTCCCACTGGGTATAGCGCGCCAGGGCGGATTTGCAGAAATGCGCGTTTTGCGAGAGGAAGTTGCCAGGCTCGGTGTACATGTTGGTGAAATTGCAGCGCCCACCGCCCGACATCAGGATTTTCTTGCCAGCCTTGTTGGCATGGTCGAGCAACAGCACCTTGCGCCCACGGCCGGCGGCAGTCAGTGCACACATCAACCCTGCGGCGCCAGCGCCAATGATCACGACTTCGGTAGAGCGCAAAACGGTGTCCTCTCACAAACTTTCAATTCACCGACGATCCATGTGGGAGCGGGCTTGCTCGCGAATGCGATCTGTCAGTTACCAATAGGTTGACTGACACACCGCTTTCGCGAGCAAGCCCGCTCCCACAGGGGGTATGTGCAGTCCTTAAAGGATACGCACGCGCAACGACCGGCCCTTGATCTTGCCGTCGTTCAGACGCTGCAGGGCCTGTTTGGCGATGCCGCGTTCCACGGCCACGTAGGCCTGGAAGTCGAAGATCGCGATCTTGCCGACCTGCGCGCCCGGGATGCCGGCGTCACCGGTCAGGGCGCCGAGGATGTCGCCCGGGCGCACTTTGTCCTTGCGGCCGGCGGCGATGCACAGAGTGCTCATCTGCGGCAGCAGCGGACCGCCGCCCTGGGACTTGAGGTTGTCCACCTGATCCCAGGTCAACGGCGTCTTCTGCAGCTCTTCGATCGCCTGCGCACGCTGCGCTTCGGACGGCGCAACCAGACTGATCGCCAAACCTTTCTCGCCGGCACGACCGGTACGGCCAACGCGGTGGATGTGGATTTCCGAATCGCGGGCCAGTTCGACGTTGATCACCATGTCCAGGGAATCGATGTCCAGGCCGCGGGCTGCCACGTCGGTGGCCACCAGCACCGAGGTGCTGCGGTTGGCGAACATGGCCAGCACCTGATCGCGGTCACGCTGTTCCAGGTCGCCGTGCAGGCCTACGGCGGAAATGCCCTTGGCGGTCAGATGATCGACGGTTTCCTGGACCTGCTGCTTGGTGAAGCAGAACGCCACGCAGGACGCCGGACGGAAGTGGCCAAGCACCTTGGTCACCGCGCTCATGCGTTCTTCCGGGGAAATTTCGTAGAAACGCTGTTCGATCTGCGAGTCGTCGTGGAACGCCTCGGCCTTGACCTGCTGCGGGTTGCGCATGAACTTCGAGGCCAGTTGCTTGATGCCCACGGGGTAGGTGGCGGAGAACAGCAGGGTCTGGCGACGCTCCGGGGCCTGCATGATGATTTCTTCGATCGAATCGTAGAAACCCATGTCGAGCATGCGGTCGGCTTCGTCGAGGATCAGGGTGTTCAGGCCGTGAAGCACCAGCGAGCCTTTGCGCAGGTGCTGCTGGATGCGCCCAGGAGTGCCGACGATGATGTGCGCGCCGTGCTCCAGCGAAGCGATCTGCGGGCCGAGGGACACGCCGCCGCACAGGGTCAGGACCTTGATGTTGTCCTCGGCACGGGCCAGACGGCGGATTTCCTTGGCGACCTGGTCGGCCAGCTCGCGGGTCGGGCACAGGATCAGTGCCTGGCAACCGAAGTAGCGCGGGTTGATCGGGTTCAACAGGCCGATGCCGAAGGCTGCGGTCTTGCCGCTGCCGGTCTTGGCCTGAGCGATCAGGTCCATCCCCTTGAGGATCACCGGCAAGCTCTGCGCCTGGATCGGCGTCATCTGGGAATAACCGAGGGAATCGAGGTTAGCCAGCATGGCGGCGGACAATGGCAGAGTATTGAATTCGGTGGCGATGGTGGTCACGGGACTGGCCTGCAAAACAAAATGTCGCGCAGTGTACCAGTCCGATGGCCATTCGCCTGATGTTTCCGGACGAATAGTTATGTAGGGGTTAGTGGCCTATGTCGTGCTCGTGGCTGACTACTCGTCGTCCGTCTTTCGGTGAAAGCTGGGAAAAAATCGTTGCCGCCAGCATCGCCATGATGCCGACCGTGACGAACGTCAGCTGGAACGCGCCCAGCACCGTTTCCACCCCGTCATTGCCAACCTCTGCGGTAAAACCACCAAGCAGCGCACCGGCACAGGCAACGCCAAGACTCAGGGACAACTGCGCCACCACCGACAGCAGGCTGTTGCCGCTGCTGGCGCTGGCATCGTCGAGGTCGATCAGGGTCACGGTGTTCATCGCGGTGAACTGCAGGGAGTTGATCGCCCCCAGGATCGCCAGCAGGCACAGCAGCAGCCAGTACGGCGTCTGCTCGCTGACCAAGCCCATGCTCGCCAGCATGATCCCCAGCGCCAGGGTGTTGCCGGTCAGCACAATGCGGTAGCCCAGGCGTTCGATCATCGGCCGCGCTACCCACTTGGCGACCATCGCTGCGGCGGCCAGCGGCAGCATGCTCATCCCCGCCTGGGACGGCGAGTAACCCAGCGCCACCTGCAACAGCAACGGCACGAGGAACGGTAGGGCGCCGCTGCCCAGGCGGGCGAACAGGTTGCCGAGAATGCCGACGGCGAAGGTTCGGGTCTTGAACAGCGACGGCGAGAACAACGGATTTTCGATGTGCCCGGCGCGCAGCCAGTACGCCGCCAGACAGGCCATGCCGCCGAACAGCAGCAACATCACCCGCAGGTGCGGCAGGTGCAATTCGCCCAGGCCTTCCATGGCGATGGTGATCAGGATCATCGCCGCACCGAACAGCACGAAACCCAGGCTATCGAAGCGGGTGCGCTCGGAGCCGCGCAGGTCCGGGATGAATTTCCACACCGCGTAGCAACCGATCACGCCCACCGGCAGGTTGATCAGGAAGATCCAGTGCCATGTCAGGTATTCCACCATCCAACCGCCCATGGTCGGGCCGATCAGCGGGCCGAGCAGGCCGGGAATGGTGATGAAGCCCATGATCCGCACCAGTTCCGAGCGCGGGTAGGCGCGCAGCACAACCAGCCGCCCGACCGGCAGCATCAGCGCACCGCCCAGGCCCTGGACGACCCGGGCGCCGATCAGCAGGGTGAGGCTGTTGGACAGGGCGCAGAGCAGTGAACCGATGCTGAACAGCAGGATGGCACTGAAGAAGATTTTCTTGGTGCCGAAGCGGTCGGCAATCCAGCCGGACGCGGGGATCAGCAGGGCGACGGTGAGCATGTAGGCGATGATCACGCCCTGCATGCGAAGCGGGTCTTCGGCCAGATCCGCGGCCATGGCCGGCAACGCGGTGTTGAGAATCGTGCCGTCGAGGGACTGCATGAAAAACGCAATGGCGACGACCCACGGCACCCAGCGGGCGGTGACAGCGTCGAGAGGTAGGCGGTTGGGCATGGGACCTCTGGTGAATTGTGATGAACCTCTGTGGTGAGGGGATTTAGCGAAACGTCGCACCGCCCCGTTGGGCTGCGAAGCGGCCCCAAAACCTGCCAATGCGGTTTGCCAGATACACCGCATTCGCCGGATTTACGACTGCTGCGCAGCCGAACGGGGATAAATCCCCTCGCCACAGGAGGCTCTCTGTGTGCTGGGAATTCGTGTTTACCTCTTCGCGGGCAAGCCTCGCTCCTACAGGCCGTGTGCCATCCTGAAATTGGCGCAAAACCTGTAGGAGCGAGGCTTGCCCGCGAAGCTCTTCAAAGGGTCAAAGTCAGCTTGCTGACCAACGCCCCCGGCAGCAGCGCCGATGCCGTCGCACGCTGGCTGTAGGTGCTGGCCGACAGCAGCATTTCGCGCTCCTGGGTCAGTGCTTCGAGCTGCGAACCGAGCAGGCTGAAGGCGCTGTCGTCGAAGCGCATGGTGCTGACCGGTGCCTGGATTTCGCCGTTCTCGACCCAGAAGGTCGCGAAGCGGGTCATGCCGGTAAGACGGGCTGCCGGCTGGTCGGAGAAATTCAGGTACCACAGGTTGCTGATGTACAGGCCCGTGCCCAGTTGCTTGACGACGTCCGCCTCCGCCAGGGCCCCGGCTTGCATGTTTAGGGCGCTGGGCCATTCGCCGGCGCTGGCGCCGTTGGCGGTCAGGCCGTATTCGGCGGCGCTGCGTGAACCGACCAGCTGTGCCTCGGCCTTGCCCTCGACGATCAACCGCAGATCGCTGCGCGGATAACCCTCTTCGGAGAACGCTGGACTCAACGAGCCACTGACTTTCTCGTCCAGCGAAACCAGCGGACTGAAGCTTTGATCACCGCCATACAACTTCTGCAGCGGACTGCTTTTGCTGGCGATCGACTGCGCCGAAAACCCGCCCCAGCACAGCATGCCCATGATCTCTTCCAGCGCTGCCGGCGCCAGGTAAGCGCGATACTGACCCGGCGCCAAGGTGCGCAATGGTCGCCCAAGAAATTCCAGCTGCTCGCGGGCTTGCTGGAAGCGTTTGGCGAACGCCTCGCTGTTCCAGTCATGGCCGGCAAAGCTGGCTTTCACCGCCTGGCCGTTTTCGTGGAACAGGCTGAAATCGAAGTTGAAGCTGTTGGCCTGATGCCAGCCAAACGCCCCGGCGGAACTGGCGAAACCACGGCTGATGGGTCCGGCCGCGTAGAAGCCCACCAGATCCAGACCTTCGGCGGCGCGGGTGATTTCGGCGACCACCTGCTCGGTGTCCGGCAGCGGATGCTCCTGCACATTGTTGCTGTGCCAGCCGTTGTGGTTGAGCAACAGATACGGATCCTGCGGCAGCAGCGGCAGGGTGTCGCGCAGTTGTTGCAGGCCTTCGGCCAGACGCTGCTGATCCACCTGCGGATCGCCGGAGAGAGTGATGTCGAGGTCGGCGTGGCGACCGTCATGGATCAGTTTCAGGACGATGCTCGCCTGCTGCACCTGCCCGGCCTGACGCACCTTGGCGTGGTTGAAACGCACGAAGGCCGAGGATTCGGCGGCGTAGCTCAAGGTGAACTGTTCCGGTTCGTGCAGGGCCTCGCGCAGGCCGCTGACCAGCGCCTTGAACGACTCGCCCTGGTTTTTCGAGGTGCTCGCGTGAGTAGTCATCAGGCGTCTCCTCCAAACACATCAACGTTGCTGAACACGCAGGCCGGCGACGCATGGCCGACGCGGATCACCTGGTTGGGTTCGCCCTTGCCGCAGTTCGGTGTGCCGAGGACCTGGAAGGTGTTGGCATCGCCGACGGCGCTGAGGCTCTTCCAGAACTGCGCGGAAACGCCCCGATAATTCGGGTTTTTCACCACGCCTTTGAGTTCGCCGTTTTCAATCAACTGGCCCCATTCGCAACCGAACTGGAACTTGTTGCGCGCATCGTCGATGGACCAGGAGCGGTTGGTGCTCATCAGGATGCCGTGCTCGATGTTGCCGATCAGGCGTTCCAGCGGCTGATCGCCGGGCTCGATGTTGAGGTTGGCCATGCGGTCGATCGGCGGACGGTTCCAGCTGCAGGCGCGGCTGTTGGCCACTCCGGCAAGGCCCGCGCGGAACTGCGACAGCGCACCGCCCAGCGGGCGCAGCAACAGGCCTTCGCGGATCAGGAATTGCTTGCTCGCGGCGGTGCCGTCGTCGTCATGGCCGTAGCTGGCGAGCTGTTCGGGAATGTCCGGGTCGAAGGTCACGTTGAGCAGTTTCGAGCCGTATTGCAGATGACCGAAGTCTTCGGCTTTGACGAAGCTGGTGCCGGCGTAATTGCGCTCGTCGCCCAGGATGCGATCCAGCTCCAGCGGGTGGCCGATGGATTCGTGGATCTGCAGCATCATCTGGTCGGGCATCAGCAGCAGGTCGCGAGGGCCTTGCGGGGTGTTTGGCGCGAGCAGCAGTTGCAGTGCTTCGTCAGCGACCTTCGGACCGGCGCCGATCAGACCGCAACGGCTGATGACATCGGCGCCGCCCTGTTGGCCGAAGTTCTCGCGGCCCAGGCTGCGGGTCTGGCTGTCGTTGCCGTCGTAGGCGGTGACGTCCAGGCCCGGATAGACGAAACGCTGTGCCTGGCGCAACTCGGCGCCGGCGCTGTTGAGGTAGATCTGCTCGACGTGGGTGATGCCGATGCTCACCTGCCAGTTCACCAGACGATCGTCCTTGGGCACGGCGGCGGATTCGGCGCCGAGCAGTTCATAGCATTCGTTCAGGGACGGGAAGGGCTGGTCGAGGTTCGGTGAGAAATAATCGGCACGATCGCCGGAAACGGTCTGGTCGTGCAGGTCCAGCAGAGCGTGGGGCTTGAGCTGGCGCGCCTGCTGTTCGGCGCGTTCGAGGGCCGCTTGCAGGCCATGCTGCGACAGGTCGTTGGTGGCGGCATAGGCTTCGACGCCATTGACCCGCACAGTCAGCATCGCGCCTTCGTCACGGCGCAGGCTCGGCGGTTCGGCGACGTTCTTGCGCACCGACAGGTACTGCCCGGACTCACGTACATAACGCAGGGAAAAGAACTCGGCGCCCGTGCGCAAGGCAGCGAAGCGCTGCTTGAGCTGGGGATGGAAATCGAACATTCGGGAACCTCCTTGTGATGGAGTGACGGTGCAGCGGTGTTGCTGGAGGAGGGGTGAAACGGTTGCGTGGCGCTAGATTAGGCCTGCGAGGGGGAACGATCAAGCTAGAGAGGTGTGGTGTTTGTGAGGGCCTCATCGCGGGCAAG
>NZ_JAIQWX010000195.1 GCF_020164475.1 Pseudomonas sp. REP124
GGTACAGATACAAATACGGATACGGGCAATGGCGTGTGTTAGCGATTTGGCTGCGGCGTCAGACGCAGATAGGGCCTGACCGCCCGATAGCCCTTGGGAAAGCGCTGTTTGATTTCCTCTTCATCCTTGAGCGACGGCACGATCACCACCTCGTCACCGTCCTGCCAGTTGGCCGGGGTGGCCACCTTGTAGTTGTCGGTGAGCTGCAGCGAATCAATCACCCGCAGGATCTCGTTGAAGTTGCGGCCGGTACTGGCCGGGTAGGTGATGGTCAGCCGCACTTTCTTGTTCGGATCGATCACGAACAGCGAGCGCACGGTGAGGGTGTCGTTGGCATTGGGATGGATCAGGTCGTAGAGGTCCGAGACCTTGCGATCGGCGTCATCGAGGATCGGGAAGTTGACCACGGTGTTCTGGGTGTCGTTGATGTCTTCGATCCAGCGATGGTGGGAGTCCACCGGGTCGACGGACAGCGCGATGGCCTTGACCCCGCGTTTGGCGAACTCGTCTTTCAACTTGGCGGTGAAGCCCAATTCAGTGGTGCACACCGGCGTGAAGTCCGCCGGGTGGGAGAACAGCACACCCCAGCTATCGCCCAGCCACTGGTGAAAACGGATGGTACCGGCGCTGGAATTCTGTTCGAAATCGGGGGCGATGTCGCCGAGTCTGATACCCATGGTGCTGCTCCTTCTGAGTGCTTGTTGAACTCCACTGTGCCTGGGTTTCTTATCTATTAAAAAGAATAAATATTGATTTATTTAGACCATAAAGAAATATTAAACATCTGTTCACTGGACCTGATCAGCCATCGGGCCGAACATCGCTCACAAGGTTCGAGAAGGCCTTGAGTTGCTGCAAAAAAGGGGCGTTTCGGGGCGGGATTACGGGGGTGACTCCGCCTTGAAACGCAAAAGCCCCGCCCGGCGTGATGCCGGGCGGGGCTTTTTTTCGTCGGTTACCCGCGCGCTGTTACAGCAGCGGAATCGAGTAGCTGACGATCAGGCGGTTTTCGTCCTGGGAACGGGTGTTCGGCAGGTCGGTGCGCCACATGGCGTTTTTCCACATGAAGCCCAGGTTCTTCAGAGCTCCGGACTGAACGACGTAACCCACGGTCAGGTCGCGTTCCCACTCGGAAGCGCCGTTGGCCGCCTGGCGACCGGCAGCGTTGACGGTATCGATGTCGTCGCCCTTGAGGTAAACCACACCCGCCGTCAGGCCAGGTACGCCAACCTTGGCGAAGTCGAACGAGTAGCGTGCTTGCCAGGTGCGCTCGCCGGCACGGGCGAACTTCTGGATCTGCATGTCGGTGATGATGTAGGCCGACGAACCGTCGCCCTGGTTCAGCCAAGGGAAGTCGCTGCTGCCGTTGCTGACCTGGTAACCGCCACCGAAGGTGTGACCTTCGACGGTGTACAGGAACAGGCCGCTGTACAGGTTGTTGTCGACTTTGCCCTTGCCGTTCGGCGCGTTGTAGTTACCGGTGGTGTAGTAGTTCACGTCGTGACCATTGGCACCGTCATCACTGCTGTTGAAGTAACGCAGGTCGGACTTCAACACGCCCGGGCCGATTGCCCAGTTGTGGGTCAGGCCCAGAAAGTGTTGTTTGTAGAAGTTTTCCAGATTGCCGTAGTAGTACTGGGCAGTCAGGTCTTTGGTGATTTTGTAGTCACCGCCACCGTAGATGAACTTGTTGCTGTCGCGACCTGCTGCGGTGCGGCCGTTGGCACCGGAAATCGACAGTTGCTG
The DNA here is from genome assembly GCF_020164475.1 of Pseudomonas sp. REP124. Taxonomy (GTDB): domain Bacteria; phylum Pseudomonadota; class Gammaproteobacteria; order Pseudomonadales; family Pseudomonadaceae; genus Aquipseudomonas. The sequence continues at coordinate 1,747 of NZ_JAIQWX010000195.1, forward strand.
GTTGTTGCTCGAGTTACGGCCCTTGGCCTGCTCGATCTGGCCACCGACCAGGGTCAGGTCCTTGATGTCACCGGAGGTGATCTGGCCACCTTGCCAGGTTTGCGGCAGCAGACGACCGTCGTTGGTCACGATCACCGGCAGTTTTGGCTGCAGGGTGCCCAGCTTCAGCTCGGTCTGCGAGACCTTGGCCTTGGCGGTCAGGCCCAGGCTGGAGAAGTTGTCTACCGCTTCGCCGTTGGACTTGCTCGGGAAGACGGTGCCGCCGTAGGAGTTGTTCGACGCACCGTTAGTGCCGCCACCCGAATCCAGTCTCACACCCAACAGGCCGATCGCGTCGATACCGAAGCCAACGGTGCCTTGGGTGTAACCGGAAGTGAAACGCAGATCGAAGCCTTGGCCCCACTCTTCGTTCTTGTTCGGAACGTTACCGGTGCCGTCACGGTAGTCGGTGTTGATGTAGAAGTTACGCAGACCCAGAGTGGCCTTGCTGTCTTCGATGAAACCGGCGGCGCTTGCCTGCTGCGCCAAAACCCCAACGGCCACAGCCAGGGCCAAGGTGGACTTGTTCATTGTTTCGCTCCTGTAATTTCTAATTTTTAGGTCCGGGGTCGATTGCCCTGGATCCTTGATTCGCATGAGTGGCACCACGAACCCGCAGTGAAACCTGCCCCTGAAAATTGGGCGGCGCAGCATACCCGTTCATAAAACCGAATTGAATCACCCAAACCCTATTTATATCGGGATGGAATATAACTAGTCGTACGATGTCCGACCAGAAATAATATCGGCAATTAAACCGATTCCTGTAGTCGTGGTGATCGGGAGGGTGCAACGGATAAGTGAACCGGGGTGTCGCGGGGCCTGTTGGTCAGGTGGGAGCTACTGTAGACGTTTGGGTAAAAATCTAAAAAGAATAAAAAATCATCGATAGTTAGTTTTATGGAATAAAAAAGTTGACCCAAAAAAAAGCCTCGTCCGGGGACGAGGCTTTTTTTTTACGCCGACTGCTTACATGAAGCTGTAGGTGTAGTTGAAGATCAGACGGGTTTGGTCTTTATCGGCAAGGTTCTCCGCGTTACCGCGGTATACGCCATGACGGAGAGTCGCGCCCAAACCTTTGAAGGTCCCCTGCTGAATGGTGTAGTCGACACGCATATCACGTTCCCATTCGGACATGTCGCTGCCAGTCCCGTTTCTGGCTTTGATGTTTTCGCCACGCAGATAGGCAATCGACGCTTTCAAACCGGGAAGACCCGCTGCGGCGAAGTCATAGCTGTACTGACCAAAAGTGGTATTTTCGCCCGCACGCACAAAGCCGTTGATCATGGCATCGGTGAACAGGTAGAAACTGGTTCCGCCGTTGCCTTCGTTACGACCGTTGCCATCAACCACGTTGCCTTGGTTCAGGTAAACAAAACCACCGTCATCATTGACACGCTGGTGACCGAGCAGAAACGCGTTGCCACCCAAGGTGTAGGTGAACATTGCACTCCACGTCTTGTTATCGACCTCATTAGGATTGCTTGCATAGCCGCCATTGTTATTGAAGAAATAACCGGCATCGCCATTTTTGCCATCGGAGCTGCTGTCGAAGTAACGCACATCAGTCTTGAAGGACTGGTTTGGAGCGATCTGGTAAACGTGCACCAGACCAAGGAAGTTCTGCTTGTAGTAGTTTTCCAGATTCGCGTAGTAGTACTGCAACATCAGGTCTTTGGTGACCTTCCAGTCAGCACCAGCGTAGCGGAACTGGTTGCTGTCCTGAGTACCGCCGGCCACTGCCAAGCCAGTGGAGTTGGAAGACGCACGACCCGCCGAGTGCTCGAGCTGACCGGCGTTAAAGGTAACGTTATCGATTTCCTTCGAGGTGATCGTGCCACCGTCGAAGGTCTGTGGCAGCAGACGACTATCGTTCGCGACCAGGATTGGCATGTTGGGCTGCAGAGCGCCGCCCAGATGAGCTTCGGTCTTGGAGAAGCGTGCCTTCACGTTAGCCGATGCGCGGCTCCACTCGTGTACAGCCGAACCATCGGTGTCACTTGGGAAGAAGGTGTTGGAGTCAGGGTGGTGGCCCTTGCCGCCGTCCAGATGGATACCAACCAGCGCCTGAGCATCGATACCGAAACCAACGGTGCCTTGGGTGAAACCGGACTGATAGTCGAACTTCAGACCTTCAGCAGTTTCACGCTGATCGGAACCACCTGGATCACGGTTATCGTCGTTGTAATACATGGTGCGAGAACTGACGGAAGCCTTGCTGTCTTCCAGGAAACCCGCGGCGGCTGCCTGCTGCGCCAGAACCCCAAAGGCCACGGCCAAGGCCAAGGTGGACTTGTTCATTGATAAGCTCCTCTCGTCTCTAATTCTTGTAGTCCTGGTTCCGGGTCAGTTGCCTGGAATCCTAAGATGCGCGATTAGCGCCGGTCGGTGACTCACAAGTCAATCGTAACTATGTGTGTCTACGACCATAGTCTAATCCCCGGTTTTTTGGTCCATGCAGGGTCATGAAATTGTCACAAACCTGAAAAGAACAGATGGCTTCTTTTCTCATACCATTTAGGTATTTAGCTCACCGCGCCTGCACTCCCTCAGAATAGAGCGGCTGGCTAATAAGCTAATTCCTAAATGTTATTTATTTTGCGTTTCTTATATCGATTAGGTTTTGAAGCAATCCTGAAACAAAACCAGTCGAAAAGGACAACGCCATGACCACCAGACGCGCACTATCCAGACCAATTGTGACAGTTTGTGTATCGCTGCTTTTTTCTTTCACCGCGCACGCGGCCAACCTCACGGTGGGTTACCAGACCGGTATCGACCCGAGCAAAGTCCCCCAGGCAGACGGCCTCTACGAAAAAACCATCGGTGAGAAAATCGACTGGCGTCGATTCAATAGCGGCCCGGAAGTAGTGACCGCCATTGCTTCGGGTGATGTACAGATCGGCAACCTCGGCTCCAGCCCGCTGGCGGCCGCCGCGTCGCGCAATCTGCCGATCGTGGCGTTCATCGTTTCAGCGCAGATCAATGCTGCTGAAGCCCTCGTAGTACGCAACGGCAGCGGCATCGATAAACCGCAGGATCTGATCGGCAAGACCATCGCCACGCCCTTCGTTTCCACCTCTCACTACAGCCTGCTCGGCGCGCTCAAGCACTGGGGCCTGGACACCTCGAAAGTCAAAGTGGTGAACCTGCAACCGGCGGAAATCGCCGCGGCGTGGAAGCGTGGGGACATCGACGGCGCGTTCGTCTGGTCGCCGGCGCTGGGGGAAATTCGCAAGACCGGCAAGACCTTGACCGATGCCGCCCAGGTCGGCCAATGGGGCGCGCCGACCTTCGAGGTCTGGGTCGCGCGCAAGGATTTCGCCGAGAAGCACCCGGAAGTGGTGGCGAAATTCGCCAAGGTTACCCTCGACTCATTTGCCGACTATGCGGCGCATAAGGACAGCTGGACGGCGGACTCCGTGCCGGTGCAAAAAATCGCCAAATTGACCGGTGCCAATGCCGCCGACGTACCGGAATTGCTCGCAGGATCAGCGTTCCCGGATGCCAAGGCGCAACAGACCAGCGCGCTGCTCGACGGCGGCACGGCCAAGGCGATTGGCGAGACGGCGAAGTTCTTGAAGGAACAGGGGAAGGTTGAGACGGTACTGCCGGATTATTCGCCGTATGTCAGTGCGAAGTTCGTGCAGGACTGACACGAGTCCCCTGTAGGAGCGAGCACGCTCGCGATGGTGGGTCAGGCACCGCGGGGCTTCAGGGGCCCAGCGTTATCGTTGACGACCATCGCGAGCGTGCTCGCTCCTACAGGGTTTGGATTGTGTTCAGAGGGCCTTTTCGAAGATCTTCGAATTACGCTGATAGTTGTACAGCGACGCCCGCGCCGATGGCAGGCGCTCGACGCTGCTTGGCGCAAAGCCGCGCTCGCGGAACCAGTGGGCCGTGCGGGTGGTGAGGACGAACAGGGTTTTCAAACCCTGGGCTCGGGCACGATCTTCAATGCGCTCCAGCAACTCGTCGCCACGACCGCCATGCCGGTACTCCGGGTTCACCGCCAGGCAGGCCAGCTCACCGGCATCCGAATCGGCAATCTGATACAGCGCCGCACAAGCGATGATCATGCCTTCACGCTCGACCACGCTGAACTGCTCGATTTCGCGTTCCAGCACTTCGCGGGAGCGACGCACCAGAATCCCCTGCTCTTCCAGCGGGCTGATCAGATCCAGCAATCCGCCCACGTCTTCAATGGCCGCTTCGCGCACCACTTCGAACTGCTCCTGGGCCACCAGGGTGCCGCCACCGTCACGGGTGAAGAGTTCGGTCAGCAGCGCGCCGTCTTCGGCGTAACTGACGATATGGCTGCGGGCCACGCCGCCACGGCAGGCTTCGGCCGCCGCATCCAGCAATTCCGCCTGATAGTTGCTGCCCAGACGCTGCAGATGCGCCGGCACCTGCTGTGGACGCAGTTCACGCACCAGACGCCCGTGCTCATCGATCAGGCCTTCTTCGGCACCGAACAGCAGCAGCTTGTCCGCGCCCAGATCGATGGCGGCGCGGGTGGCGACGTCTTCGCAGGCGAGGTTGAAGATTTCACCGGTCGGCGAGTAACCCAGGGGCGAGAGCAGCACGATGGAGCGCTCGTCGAGCAGGCGATTGATGCCCTTGCGGTCGACCCGGCGCACTTCGCCGGTGTGGTGATAGTCGACGCCTTCGAGCACGCCGATCGGCCGCGCTGTCACCAGGTTGCCGCTGGCCACCCGCAGGCGCGAACCCTGCATCGGCGAGGACGCCATGTCCATGGACAGGCGCGCTTCGATGGCGATACGCAATTGGCCAACGGCGTCGATCACGCATTCCAGGGTCGCGGCATCGGTGATGCGCATGCCGTGGTGGTAATGCGGCGTCAGGCCACGAGCTTCCAGACGCGCTTCGATTTGCGGGCGGGAACCGTGAACCAGCACCAGACGCACACCCAGGCTGTGCAACAGCACCAGGTCGTGGACGATATTGCCGAAATTGGAGTGCTCAACGCCGTCGCCAGGCAGCATGACGACAAAGGTGCAATCGCGGTGGGCGTTGATGTAAGGGGAAGCGTGACGAAGCCAATTGACGTATTCGGGCATGAACCTGGGCCTGTAATAAATAGCAGCCGAAAAAAAGGGCGAACAGAAAACGCACAGCGGGCTGATGGTTATCGTCGGAACAGGCTTGGCGACACGCGCGCTCTCCTCATGAATACGGGTTGGGACACTGGCAATTTAAACGCAAACATCCTGTAGGAGCGAGCATGCTCGCGATGGTGGCACAGACACCGCTGGGTGTCAGACAGCCCGCGTCATCGTTGACGACCATCGCGAGCATGCTCGCTCCTACAGTGAGTGCGTTTAACCCGCAGAGACCGGATTTTGAGCCGGTTTCAGACAGTAATGTTCAATCAACTGCCGTAATAGATGCACCGTAGGCTGCAAACGTGACATTTCAAGGAATTCTCCCGGCTGGTGGGCGCAGGCGATGTCGCCGGGGCCGAGCACTACGGTCTCGCAGCCAAGTCGCTGAAGATAAGGTGCTTCGGTGCCGAATGCCACCGCTTCGGCACTGTGACCGGTGAGCTTTTCGGCGATCCGCACCAATTCTGCATCCGCGTCCTGCTCGAACGACGGCACTTCGGGGAACAATGGCGCGTAATCGATCTTCACCTGATGCCGCTCGGCCACGGGCGTGAGCCGCTGCAGAATCTCGGCGCGCAAGGCCTTGGGGTCCATGCCCGGCAACGGTCGCAGGTCGAACTCCAACGAACACTGGCCGCAGATGCGGTTGGGGTTGTCGCCGCCGTGGATGCAGCCGAAATTCATGGTCGGGGTCGGTACGCCGAACTGCGGATTGCGGAATTCGCGCTGCCACAACAGGCGCAGGCCGCGCAGCTCGCCGATGGCATCGTGCATGGCTTCAAGAGCGCTGTGGCCCAGGCGCGGGTCCGAGGAGTGGCCGCTCTGCCCGAGGATGTCGATGCGTTCCATCATGATGCCCTTGTGCATGCGGATCGGTCGCAACCCCGTCGGCTCGCCGATCACCGCCGCCCTGCCCAATGGCCGCCCGGCCTCGGCGAGCGCACGGGCACCGGACATCGAGCTCTCTTCATCGCAGGTGGCGAGGATCATCAGCGGCTGCTTGAACGGTTGATCCAGCAAAGGTATGAGCGCCTCGATGGCCAAGGCGAAAAAGCCCTTCATGTCGCAACTGCCCAGACCCACCCAGCGGCCGTCGACTTCGGTGAGCTTCAGCGGATCGGTATTCCACAGGGCACCGTCGAACGGCACGGTATCGCTGTGCCCGGCCAGCACCAGCCCGCCGGGACCGGAACCGAAAGTGGCGAGCAGATTGAATTTGCCCGGGCTGACCTGCTGGATATCGCAGGCAAACCCCAGATCACCCAGCCACGTGGCCAACAGGTCGATCACCACACGATTGGATTGATCGAGCCTTGGCTGGGTACAACTGACGGACGGTGCAGCGATCAGCGCAGCGAACTGATCTTTCATGGACGGCAAAGGCATCGCAGACTCCAACCCCCGAATTGAAGTCCATCATAGAGCCATCCGGCGACAGGAATAAACCGTCGCACGGCGAAGCAGGGTCGAGTCCTGTACACTGCACGACCTTGGCAGCCATACATTCCCCCCGGCTGCGCTCCCGATCCTGGATTTTCCGGCCATGCAGAAAGAAACCGAAATCAAACTCCGCGTCAGCCGCGAAACCCTCGCCGCCCTGCGCGAGCATCCACTGCTTAAAAAACGTATCAAGTCCGGCTGGGAACGTCGTGAGCTGATGAATCAGTACTTCGACACCCCCGAGCGCGACCTGGCCCACGCCAAGGTTGCCCTGCGCCTGCGCAAGGATGGCGATGAAGTGATTCAGACCCTCAAGACCCGCGGCCAGAGCATCGCCGGTCTGTCGGTGCGCAACGAATACGACTGGAATCTGCCCAAAGCCAAGCTCGACCTGAAGAAGCTCGACGGCGAATGCTGGCCCGAAGCCCTGGCCGAACTGGACAAGAAAACCCTGAAGCCGATTTTCACCACCGACTTCGTCCGCGAACGCGCCGAAATCGCCTGGGGCCGCGGCAAGGCCAAAGTGGTCATCGAAGCCGCGCTGGACCTGGGCCATGTGGTGGTCGGCAAGCAGAAAGAAGAAATCTGCGAACTGGAACTGGAGCTGCGCGAAGGCGAACCTGCCGCGCTGCTGGAACTGGCCGCGGAACTGGCCGAGAAACTGGCCCTGATGCCTTGCGACATCAGCAAGGCCGAACGCGGCTATCGCCTATATGACGCCAACAGCTATTCGCTGAGCCTGCCGGCGCCGCAACTGACCGCCGAAACCCCGCTGGACGAAGCCTTCGCCGCGCTGTCCTGGCATTTGCTGGGCAGCAGCCAGCGCCTGGCCGAGCAATATCGCTTCAACGGCCACTGGCGCCTGCTGCAGGACTGGGTGGAAAACCTCGCCGAACTGCGTGCGCTGATCAGTAGCCTGGGCCAGGCCGCGCCGCGTCAATCGACCCACGACTTGCGCGTTGCCCTCGACGCCCTGCTGGAAGACTGGCGCCCGCTGGTCCAGGCAGGTGCGGACGATGAAGACATCCGCAAAGCCGCGCCGGAGCAGTTCCTCGAAGAGCTGGAAGACCCGCGCTGGGGCCTGTTCTCGCTGACCACTTCGCGCTGGTTGCTGGCCCGCACCTGGGCCGCCGACCGCAACACTCGCGGCAATCGCCAGGGCGCCGCGCAACTGAGCAGCTGGCTGCCGCGACTGTTGAGCGAAGAAGCCAATTCGCTGCAACTGCAACGCTACCAGCAGCAACCCGAAGACCTGGCCGAGCAACTGCCGCGTATCGAACGCATCCAGGTCTGGCTGCACCACGCGCGCAACGTGCTGGACATTCCGGAGATGGATCGTCTGTACGGCGAGCTGAACAAACTGGCGCAACTGGCCAACGAACCGATCACCGACGAAGCCCTGGATGCGCGCAAGCAGCAGGCGATTGCGGTGTATCAGAACCGGGCGTGGAAGATGTTGTTGCGTCTGTAACGCTTTCGACCTAATGCCAGACAGCTAAGCCAAACACCCTTTGTGGCGAGGGGGCTTGCCCCCGTTGGGTCGCGCAGCGGCCCCAAAAGA
>NZ_JAIQWX010000196.1 GCF_020164475.1 Pseudomonas sp. REP124
CTCTGTAGGAGCGAGGCTTGCCCGCGAACAGGCCCGACCAGACGCTGAAGAATTCAAGACATGCAGGATATACGCCCTCACCCGAACCTGAGCAAAACCCTTACACAATTTCACACAGCACCAACAAAGCTTCACCGCTCCCAAGTGCCCCGCCCAGTAGCATGCCGGGGTCACTATTGGGGTATTTCATGTCAAACCATCTGCTTGCCAAGCTCGGTCTCCTGACGCTGGCCTTGACCCTGAGCGCCTGCGACAAGGCCTCGACCGCCGAAGAGTCGGCGCCACTGCCCACCGTGCGCATCGAAACCATCCAGGCCCATCCCCTGTCGATCAGCAGCGAGCTGAGCGGGCGCATCGTCGCACCGCGCATCGCCGAAGTGCGTGCCCGGGTGGCTGGTGTGGTCCTGCAACGGACCTTTCGCGAAGGCAGCGACGTGAAACAGGGCGATGTGCTGTTTCGCATCGATCCGGCGCCGTTCAAGGCGGATCTGGACAGCGCCGAAGCCGCGTTGCGCAAGGCCGAGGCCAATGCTTTCCAGGCCAGACTTCAGGAGCAGCGCTACGCCCAGCTGATCGATGACAAGGCCATCAGCGCCCAGGAATACGACAATGCGCGGGCACTGGCGCGTCAGACCGTCGCCGAAGTCGCCGCCAACAAGGCCGCCGTGGAGCGGGCGAAACTCAACCTCGGTTACGCCACCGTCACCGCACCGATTTCCGGGCGTATCGGCCGCGCATTGGTCACCGAAGGCGCCCTGGTCGGGCAGAACGAAACCACCCCGCTGGCGCTGATCCAGCAACTGAACCCGATCCACGCCGACCTGACCCAGTCGACCCGAGAACTCAACGACCTGCGCCGCGCCTTCCGCTCCGGCCAGCTGGAAGCCGTCGGCCAGGGCCAGGCCAAGGCCACGCTGATCCAGGACGACGGCAGCCTCTATCCGCTGCCGGGCAAGCTGCTGTTCACCGACATCACGGTCGATCCCGGCACCGGCCAGATCATCCTGCGCAGCGAATTCCCCAACCCCGACCTCGACCTGCTGCCCGGCAGCTTCGTGCGGGTGCGTCTGGAACAGGCGGTCAACCAGCAAGGCATCAGCGTGCCGCAGCGGGCGATCCAGCGTGACAGCGCCGGCATCGCACAGGTGCTGCTGCTCGACGACGAACAGCGGGTCGGCCAGCAACCGGTCGAACTGGGCGCGGTGCAGAACGACCGTTGGGTGGTCACCGGCGGCTTGAAGCCGGGCGACCGCATCGTCATCGAAGGCCTGCAGCACGCCCGCCCCGGCGACAAAGTGCAGATCGACGACTCCCCTCTTCCACTTGCCCAGGCTTCTGGTCAATAAGCAGGACGCTTGTTTATGCCGCAGTTCTTTATCGACCGCCCGGTGTTCGCCTGGGTGGTCGCCCTGTTCATTCTGCTGGCCGGTGTCCTGGCCATTCCGCAGTTGCCGGTGGCGCAATACCCCGACGTCGCGCCGCCGCAAGTCGAAATCTACGCCGTGTACCCCGGCGCCTCGGCGCAGACCGTGGACGAGAGCGTGGTCAGCCTGATCGAGGAAGAGCTCAACGGCGCCGATCACCTGCTGTATTTCGAGTCCCAGAGCAGCCTCGGCAGCGCCACGATCAAGGCGACGTTCCAGCCGGGCACCAACCCGGAACTGGCCCAGGTGGATGTGCAGAACCGCCTGAAGGTCGTCGAGTCGCGCCTGCCGCAGGCGGTGAACCAGCAGGGTCTGCAGGTGGAGAAAGTCTCCGCCGGTTTCCTGCTGCTGATCACCCTGACTTCCACTGACGGCAAGCTCGACGACGTGGCGCTCAGCGACTACCTGGCGCGCAACGTGATGAACGAGATCAAGCGCCTGGACGGGGTCGGCAAGGCCCAGCTGTATGGCGCCGAACGGGCCATGCGCATCTGGATCGACCCGCAGAAGCTGATCGGTTTCAACCTGACCCCGGCGGACGTCAACGCCGCCATCGTTGCGCAAAACGCCCAGGTTTCGGCAGGCAGCATCGGCGACCTGCCGACCCGCAGCACCCAGGAAATCACCGCGACCATTCTGGTGAAGGGCCAGCTGTCGAGCCCTGAAGAATTCGCCGACATCGTGCTCAAGGCCAATCCCGACGGCTCCACCGTGCGCATCGGCGATGTGGCGCGGGTCGAGATCGGCAGCCAGGAATACCAGTTCGGCACGCGCCTGAACGGCAAGCCGTCCACCGCGGTCGGCGTGCAACTCTCGCCGGGCGCCAACGCCCTGAGCACCGCGACGCTGGTGCGGGCGAAGATGGACGAACTGTCGCGCTACTTCCCGGCCAATGTCGAATACAAGATCCCTTACGACACCTCGCCTTTCGTCAAGGTCTCGATCACCAAGGTGGTCTACACCCTGCTCGAGGCGATGGTGCTGGTGTTCGCGGTGATGTTCCTGTTCCTGCAGAACATCCGCTACACGCTGATTCCGACGCTTGTCGTGCCGGTAGCGTTGATGGGCACGTTCGCGACCATGCTGGCGCTGGGCTTTTCGATCAACGTGCTGACCATGTTCGGCATGGTGCTGGCCATCGGCATTCTGGTGGACGACGCGATTGTGGTGGTGGAGAACGTCGAGCGGATCATGGCCACCGAAGGCCTGTCGCCCAAGGAGGCCACGCGCAAGGCGATGAAGCAGATCACCGGGGCGATCATCGGCATCACCCTGGTGCTGGTGGCGGTGTTCATTCCGATGGCCTTCATGCAGGGATCGGTAGGAGTGATTTACCGGCAGTTCTCGTTGTCGATGGCCACCTCGATCCTGTTCTCGGCCTTCCTCGCCCTGACCCTGACCCCGGCGCTCTGCGCGACGCTGCTCAAGCCGATCGGCAAGGGTGAGCATCATGAAAAGACCGGGTTCTTCGGCTGGTTCAACCGTGGTTTCGACCGACTGACCGAGCGGTATGAGGGCTGGGTCGCTTACGCGCTGAAACGCAGCGGTCGTTACCTGTTGATCTACGGTCTGCTGCTGATCGGCCTGGGGCTGTGCTTCAGCCGCCTGCCCTCTTCGTTCCTGCCGGTCGAGGATCAGGGTTACACCATCACCGACATCCAGCTGCCGCCCGGCGCGAGCAAGAACCGCACGGTGCAGGTGGTCGAGCAGATCGAAGCGCACAACGCCACGGAACCCGGCGTGGGCGACAGCACGGTGATTCTCGGCTTCAGTTTCTCCGGCAACGGGCAGAACGCGGCGCTGGCGTTTACCACCTTGAAGGACTGGTCCCAGCGTGGCAGCGACGATTCGGCGAGCTCCATTGCCGACCGCGCCAACATCGCCCTGAGCCAGATCAAGGACGCCGTGACTTTTGCCGTGCTGCCACCGCCGGTGGATGGTCTGGGCACCTCCAGCGGTTTCGAGTTCCGCCTGCAGGATCGCGGCGGCCTCGGCCATGCCACGTTGATGCAGGCGCGCACCGAGTTGCTGGCGGCTGCCGAGAAGAGCCCGATCCTGATGAACGTGCGCGAAAGCGCCCTGGCCGAAGCGCCGCAGGTGCAGTTGATCGTCGACCGCAAGCAGGCCAATGCCCTGGGCGTGTCCTTTGCCGATGTCGGCAGCATGCTGTCCACCGCCGTGGGTTCGACTTACATCAACGACTTCCCTAATCAGGGGCGCATGCAACGGGTGGTGGTCCAGGCCGAGGGTGATCAGCGCAGCCAGGTCGACGATCTGCTGAAAATGCACGTGCGTAACAGCGAGGGAAAAATGGTCCCGCTGTCTGCCTTCGTCCAGGCCAAATGGACCCTGGGGCCGGCGCAGTTGACGCGTTACAACGGTTATCCGGCGATCAGCATTTCCGGCGAGCCGACACCGGGACACAGCACCGGGGAAGCCATGGCGGAGATCGAGCGGCTGGTGGCGCTTGGGCCGGCGGGATTGGGCCAGGAATGGACCGGGTTGTCGTTGCAGGAAAGGTTGTCCGGCAGTCAGGCGCCGATTCTGCTGGGGTTGTCGCTGCTGATCGTGTTCCTGTGCCTGGCGGCGCTGTATGAGAGCTGGTCGATTCCGACCTCGGTGTTGCTGGTGGTGCCCTTGGGCGTGCTCGGCGCGGTGCTGGCGGTGACGTTGCGCGGGATGCCCAACGATGTGTTCTTCAAGGTCGGACTGATCACCATCATCGGCCTGTCGGCGAAGAACGCGATCCTGATCATCGAATTCGCCAAGAGCCTGTACGACGAAGGCCACGACCTGATCGACGCCACCCTGCAAGCCGCGCGCCTGCGCTTGCGCCCGATCGTCATGACCTCCCTGGCCTTCATCCTCGGCGTCGTGCCGCTGGCCATCGCCACGGGTGCAAGCTCGGCGAGCCAGCAAGCGATCGGCACGGGGGTGATTGGCGGGATGATTACGGCGACGCTGGCGGTGGTGTTCGTACCGGTGTTTTTTGTGGTGGTGATGAAGCTCGTTCGCAGACGAAAGCAAATCTAATCAACACCACCACCCCCTGTAGGAGCGAGCATGCTCGCGATGGTCGTCAACGATGATGCGGGAAACCTGATGCCCCGCGTTATCGTTGGCCTCCATCGCGAGCATGCTCGCTCCTACAGGGGTTCAGTGTTGGCCATGCCACTGCGCTGGGGCTAAGGTGTTGGCATACTCCGCCGCCATCGAGCCCCCATGCCCTTCCTCACCCACACCCACCCACGCCTCTCCGCCGCCACGACTCTGGGCATCGGCGTGGGCATTCTGGCACCGGCCGATTCGGTCATCGGCAAAATCCTCATCGGCTGGAACACTGGGGTCTGGGCCTACCTGATACTGATGATCTGGCTTGCCGCGCACTCCAAGGCAACCGACGTCAAACGCATCGCCGACATCGAAGACGAGAACGCCGGCCTGGTGTTGCTGGTGGTATGCATCGCAGCGATTGCCAGCCTGGCCGCCATTACCTTCGAACTGGCCGGCAGCAAGGAACTGGCAACCACCCCGAAACTTCTGCACTACGGCTTCACCGCACTGACGGTGATCGGCTCATGGCTGCTGATCGGAGTGATTTTCAGCGTGCACTACGCCCGCCTGTTCTACACCTGCGAAGACAAAGCCCCGGCCCTGCGCTTCGCCGAAAGCCTGACCACGCCCAATTACTGGGACTTTCTGTACTTCTCGTTCACCATCAGCGCCGCCGTACAGACCTCCGATGTCGGCGTCGCCACGCGGGATCTGCGCAAGATCGTGCTGGCGCAGTCGTTGATCGGGTTTCTGTTCAACACCGCGATACTCGGGTTCTCGATCAATATTGCGGCGGGGTTGTTTGGTTGAACGTCGGGCCTTCGATCTCAATGGTCAGCGCCGCAGGTTCAGAGGCGTTTCCGGCCAGATCCATGGCGCACACTTCAAACGAGTAACTGCCGGGCAGCAAATCCACAGCGGTGTAGTGCAGCAGTGGCGTGCTGTCGAAGTACGCATGGCTGTTGTAAATCACATACTCAAGAACGCCGATATCATCGGTTGATTCATTCCATGCCAGCGTGACCGAGTCGGTGGTTATCTGTGTGCTGTGCAGATTTCCCGGTGTACTGGGCGCAGTAATATCCTGGGGTTCATAGATCAGCAGCGTCGGCTCGGACAGTTGCCCGTACATGTCGAACACCGTGACGCTGATCCGGTATTCGACACCTGGCACCAAGTCGTTCAAGACCACGGAAGTGAAAATGAGCACATCAAGGTAGTGCTCTTCATTAATCAGAATTTTTGCGCCGGTCGTTGTCCCTTCATCCGGCTGCCACCATTCCAGTCGGGCTGATGTGGCGGTCAAAGCCGTGATGCTCAACTCAGGTGCCGACGGTGGTGGTGAAGGCGCCTGTCCGGTGGTTTTAAAGGCAACGGCCGGGCTGGCGCCCGATGCATTCCCTTGCTTGTCCCGGGCACGCACGAATGCCCAGTGATAAGAGCCGCTGGCCAGCCCGGTGAAGGTGAATTGTGTATTCAACGTCCGGTAAGGCAGAAACCCGTACAGGACCGCTTCATAACTGGCCACCCCAACATCGTCACTGGAGGGCTCCCAACTCAATGTTGCACTGGTGTCGGTTATGTCACTGACAACCGGAGCCCCAGGTCGGCTGGGAGGAACATCGTCCGAGACGGTACTTTCGAACAACGCGATGTCGGAAACCTCCCCATCCAGCATCGCTTGAACCTTGAACTTCAAGTGGTGTGGCACCGGTCCCGGTGATACATCCGAGAGCCAGAAGCTGTGACCCAGGCGGCCAGCCGCCGTAGTGAACACCTGACCATTGACAGTGACTTCATGAGCGGCAGGCTGTTTGAAAACCGGGTCCCACGCCACCCTGCACAGTCCGTTTCGCTGACTGAACCGCAGGTTGGAGGGAGTGCGCACCCGGGTCTTGAACGTGGCACCGCTGGGTCCGGAAACGCCTGCGTCATTGACCGCCCGCACTTCAACCTTATAAACCGTAAAGCTCCTCAAATGCGTGAGGCAGACTTGCGGCTCATCCACCTGTTTGACCAGAAACCCGTTCAGGTAAACCCGGTAGCGAATGCCGGTGAATCCGGGGTTAGCCCGCTCCCAACTCAAGCTCAATGATGAAAAGCTCACATCCAGCAGCTGAGGCAGCCCCGGTTTGCCGGGCGGGTGGAGTTTGAGCAGACGATAAGGGCTGGGATCCGAGACGTTGGTGACTGACGCTTTGGCCGTCACCTGAAACTGATACTCGACATCGGGTTTCAACGCTTTTATTTCACAGGGCGGACGGAGCACATTGAGCGTTGGCAATCCCTCGCCGGTCACTTCATAACCAATGGCATTCGGGCACTGGTTGCACCATGAATAGGGTTCATCCCAGCTCAACAAGGCGGTGGTTGAGGACGTCCGCCAGCCTCGTATGTTGCCGGGCGCGCAAATTCGAATGCCTGATCTGGGCTCGACAGGATTTTCTACCGCGGACGGCTCGATCCGGCTCATGTTCAGCCTCCCTGCTCACGTCAATGTGCTGATCACTAGAACACATCCCCGGCGCTTGCATAACTATCAGAACTGCTAGTGGCGCGGTGGCGTTTGCGTGCTATGGCTAGTCGATTCGCTGGCTGAACCCCCTGCACAAACGTTCTAGCCACCCTCCACGACGCGGGGGTTAATATGGACCGGCAATCCGTCTCGCAGGTGCAGCATGACTTCTCACAACTGGATCGACCTGGCCCAGGATGCCGACACCGGCATCGAGACGCTGCGCGCGCATTTCGAGGGGCATGCCTACGATCCGCACTGGCATGACAGCTACCTGGTGGGGTTCACCGAGCAAGGAGTCCAACAGTTCAACTGCCGGCGGGCCAAACACCAGAGCACGCCGGGCAAGGTGTTTTTGCTGGAGCCGGGGGATATCCACGACGGTGAGGCGCCGACCGAGGACGGTTTCACTTACCGCATGCTGTACCTCGATCCGCAGTGGCTGACCCGGGAAATCAGCGCGTTGTTCGACAAGGCGCCGGACCACGGTGAATTGAGTTTCGCCCAGACCCTGACCACCGATGTGCAGCTGACCCAGGCCATTGCGCGGGCCTTCGAGACGCTGCATCGCGGTGAACTGAAGATCGTCCGCCAGACGGCGCTGGACGGTTTGCTCGAACGCCTGACCACCCACCTGCACTGGCGCGCCCGTTATGGCGAAGACCCGCGCCTGCCGCTGGTGGCGCAGAAGGCCCGGGAATACCTGCACGCCCATGCCCACGAAGACATCGGACTCGATCAACTGGCGGCGGCCACCGGCGTCGATCGCTTTCGCCTGACCCGCGCCTTCAAGGCCGCTTACGGCATGGCGCCCCACGCCTATCTGGTGCAACTGCGCCTGGCCACCGCCCGGCGAATGCTGGCCCGGGGTGAGCAGCCGGCGACGGTGGCGATGGCTTTGGGCTTCGCCGACCAGAGTCATCTGGGCCGCTGGTTCGTGCGCGCCTATGGCCTGACGCCGGCGCTGTATCGCAAGCGTTGCTCAAATCTTCCAGACAGTTGAACGGCGGGCCGGTGAAGATCGAATTCACTGATCTTCACTGGAGTTGCTAGCGATGTTCGCCTCTTTCCCGACGTTATTGCCCTTCCTGCTGTTCGCCTTCGTGGCCTCCATCACCCCAGGTCCCACCAACATTCTGGTGCTGAGCAACAGTGCCCGATTCGGTCTGAGCGCTGCCCTCCCGATCATCCTCGGCGCCTGTGCCAGCGCTGCAATTCTGGTACTGGTGGTGGGCACCGGTGCAGGCTCGTCTTTGAACAAATGGCCGGCGGTCCAGACAGTGATGCAATGGGCCGGCGTGAGTTGGCTTAGCTACCTGGCCTGGCAGATTTTCCGCGCGGCAGCCAGCGCGGTGACCGCCCAGGACAGCGGCTCGCGCCTGGGGATCTGGGGCGCTGCCAGCCTGCAATGGATCAACCCGAAGACATGGATGATGGCGCTGGCGGTGGTCAGTGTGTTCGCCGGTGTCGGAGAAGATCGCATGGTGCATGTGCTGTACCTGTCCCTGGCGTTTTTCCTGATTTCCCTGCCGTGCATGGGTGTCTGGGCGTTGCTCGGCGCCGGATCCAGCCGCTGGTTGCGCTCGCCTCGGTCCATGCAGCGTTTCAACCGCTGCATGGCCCTGTTGCTGCTGGGTTCGGCGTGGCTGAGCGTTCTGGCCTGACTCCGTCCGTCGGCGCTTGCTCGACAATTTCTAACCCGGGACTTGACGGCGAATCCGCTTCTGGTGTCTTCTGAAACCGGTTTCAGCACAATCTCACGACACGTTGAAACCCTATAAATCCAATAACAAGGTTTCAGTCCGTGAACGATTTTTCCGCCGCCCAGCGCAGCCGCGTCACCATGCTCGACGTCGCCGAACACGCCAAGGTGTCCAAGGCCAGCGTGTCGCGATTCATCGGTGACGACCGCGCCCTGCTCTCCGACGCCATCGCCTCGCGCATCGAGCAGGCCATCGCCGAACTCGGTTATCGCCCGAACCAGATGGCCCGCGGCCTCAAACGCGGGCGCACCCGCCTGATCGGCATGCTGGTGGCCGACATCCGCAACCCCTATTCGATTGCCGTGATGCACGGCGTGGAAACCGCCTGTCGTCGCCACGGCTACAGCCTTGTGGTGTGCAACACCGACCGCGATGACGAGCAGGAACGCCAGCACCTGGCGCTGCTGCGCTCCTACAACATCGAAGGGCTGATCGTGAACACCCTCGGCCACCACCGTGACGAATTGCACGAACTGCACCGGGAAATGCCGATGGTGCTGGTGGACCGCAAGGTCGAGCACCTGGAGAGCGACATGGTCGGGCTGGATAACCCGGCGGCTGTGGAGCTTGCGCTGAGTCATCTGGAAGAGCGCGGCTACCGCGATGTGCTGCTGGTGACCGAGCCCTTCGACGGCACCAGTTCGCGGATCGAGCGCGTGGCGAGTTTCAAGGCACAGATTGCAAAGCGGCCGGCGTTGCGTGGGACGTTGATCGAGACGGGCAGCGATCTGACGGCGGATTTGAAGTGTTTTCTGGAGGTACCTGGTCCCGGGCCCAAGGCGTTGTTCTGTGGCAACGGGGTTGCGGCGCTGGCCAGTACGCAGGGACTGCGGGAGTTGAACTGCCAGCTGTTTGAGGATGTGGGGCTGATCGCGCTGGATGATCTGGATTGGTATCCGTTGGTGGGGAGCGGGATTACCGCGCTTGCCCAGCCGACGGCGGAGATCGGGGAGAGTGCGTTCGAGTGTCTGCTCAAGCGGTTGCGTGGGGATGATGGGCCGGTGAGGACCCTGGATTTTTCGGCGCGGTTGATTGTTAGGGGGTCGACCCTTGGGAACTTGCGGTGAATGTGGTGGCCTCTTCGCGGGCAAGCCTCGCTCCTACAAGGG
>NZ_JAIQWX010000197.1 GCF_020164475.1 Pseudomonas sp. REP124
AAACCTGATGCCCCGCGTTGTCCGGGCCTCCATCGCGAGCATGCTCGCTCCTACAGTTTGGGTACGGGTTTTTGATGGCTAACCGGCAGAACAGAGGGGTTGAGGGTCTGGATCTTGTGCCTCAAGCGTAGACCGCAATCTTTGACCTCGCCGCACACAAGCGGCGACGCGGGAGTTAAACTTCGCGCTCTTTCTGAAGGAGTTCACATGAGTCACTTCCAGCCGGGCATTCTCGCCACCCCCGTTCCGCTTCAAGCCCGTCATATGTTCTTTGCCCTCGAATCGGTCGCCGATCTGCCGGCCGCGCTCGACAAACTGACGCAACTGGTGGATGGCGCGTCGGCGGTAGTGGGCTTCGGTGAACCGCTGGTCAAGGCCCTGGGCACGAATATCGAAGGGCTGCGCACTTTCCCGGCGATGACCGGTGTGGGCGTGAACAACCCTTCGACGCAAATGGCGCTCTGGTGCTGGCTGCACGGCACCGACCGCGGCGAGTTGCTCAATCGCAGCAACGTCTTTGCTGCCGCGCTGGAACCGGCCCTGCGTCTGGTCCAGGTCACCGAAGGCTTCCGCCACCGCGACGGCCACGACCTGACCGGCTACGAAGACGGCACCGAGAACCCGCAGGACGAAGCCGCCGTCGCTGCGGCGCTGATCGGCAACGGCGCCGAAGGCATGGTCGGCGGCAGCTTCGCCGCGATCCAGCAGTGGCAGCACGACCTCAAGCGCTTCCACGCCATGTCTTCCCACGAAACCGACGACATCATGGGCCGTCGCCTGAGCGACAACGAAGAGCTCGACGACGCGCCGATCTCCGCACACGTCAAACGCACCGCCCAGGAGAGCTTCGCCCCTGAAGCCTTTGTCGTGCGCCGTTCCATGCCGTGGATCGAAGACGAACGCGCCGGCCTGATGTTCCTTGCCTTCGGTTTTTCCCTGGATGCCTTCGAAGTCCAGCTGCGCCGCATGAGCGGTCTGGAAGACGGCGTCACTGACGGCCTGTACCGCATCAGCCGGCCGATCACCGGCGGCTACTACTGGTGCCCGCCGCTCAAGGACGGCCGGCTGGACCTGCGCGCCCTGAGCATCGGGACCGCCGCATGAATGTCGTGCGTTGGGGGATGATCGGTTGTGGTAGCGTCGCTGAGCGCAAGAGCGGGCCGGCCTTCTACAAGGCACCCGGCTCGGCGTTGGTGGCGGTGATGGGGCGACGGCCGGAGGCGGTCAGCGATTACGCCGCGCGCCACGGCATCGCCCGGACCTGCACCGATGTGGACACGCTGATCAACGATCCGCAGGTCGATGCCGTATACATCGCCACACCCCCCGACAGTCATCACGACTACGCCCTGAAAGTCGCCGCCGCCGGCAAGCATTGCTGCGTCGAGAAACCAATGTCGCTCAGCGCCGCGCAAAGCCGTGAGATGCACAAGGCCTTCGCCGATGCCGGGCTGCACCTGTTCGTGTCCTACTACCGCCGTTCGTTGCCGCGCTTCCAGCAAGTTCGGCAGTGGCTGGCGGAGGGGCGCATCGGCGATGTGCGGCACCTGAGCTGGACCCTGACCAAGGCTCCGTCACCGAGGGATCTGGACGGCAGCGACAACTGGCGAACCGATCCGGCGATTGCCGGTGGCGGTTATTTTGCGGACCTGGCCAGTCACGGCTTCGACCTGTTCCAGTATCTGCTGGGGGATATCGTCGAAGTGGCCGGCTTCACCGCGCGCCAGGCCGGCCTGTATGCCGCCGAAGACGCGGTCAGCGCCAGTTGGCGGTTTGCCAACGGGGCGCTGGGGATGGGCTGCTGGAACTTCGTCGCCGATGGTCGAGAGGATCGGGTCGAGATGATCGGCAGCAAAGGGCGGATCAGGTTCTCGGTGTTCGATGAACATCCGGTGGAGTTGCATGCCGATGAACACCTCAGTCTGAGCATTGCCAATCATGAGCACATTCAGTGGCATCACGTGATGGGCATGAATGCGCATATTCGGGGTGAGGCGCGGCATCCGGCGTTGGCCGAGGAAGCGCTGAAGACCGATTGGGTCATGGATCAAATCCTCAACCGCCACTGATCGCGTTCGGCCAATCTATCGTTATTCTCAAACGGTATTTCTCAAGCCTCTCCTTAGAACTCTAAGATCACGTCATAACTCGTTATAACAAGTGATCTTCAGATGACCGATAACGTTCTATCCCTCGGCAGCGTCCCTCTGCACACCCAACTGCGCGACATCCTGCGCGCGCGCATTCTCGACGGCGAATACCCGCAGGACAGCCAGATGCCCTCCGAAAGCGAATTGGGCACGCTGTTCAAGGTCAGCCGCATCACCGTGCGCCAGGCCCTGGGCGATCTGCAGAAGGAAGGGCTGATCTTCAAGATCCACGGCAAGGGCACCTTCGTCGCCAAGCCCAAGACCTTTCAGAACGTCAGCACCCTGCAAGGCCTGGCCGAGTCCATGACCGGTCGCGGCTACGAGGTGATCAACCGCCTGCGCAGCTTCAAGTTCATCGCCGCCGACAAGCAGATCGCCGAGCGCTTGCAGGTGGCCGAAGGCGAAATCGTGGCGCAGATCAAGCGCGTGCGGCTGATCAATCGCCAGCCGATCTCGCTGGAAATCACCTACCTGCCCAAGGCCGTTGGCGAGCGTCTGGAGAAGGCCGACCTGGTCACCCGCGACATTTTCCTGATCCTGGAAAACGACTGCGGCCTGGCCCTCGGGCACGCCGACCTGGCCATCGATGCGGTGCTGGCCGACAGCGACCTGACCCAGGCGCTGGGCGTCGAAACCGGCTCGCCGATCATGCGCATCGAGCGTCTGACCCACGACGCCGCTGGCCAGCCGCTGGACTTCGAACACCTCTACTACCGTGGCGATGCCTTCCAGTACCGCCTGCGGATCGACCGGCAAAAAGGGGATCAGGCATGACCCACACCATCACCAGAACCACGCAGGAACAGGAATACGACATCGTCGTGATCGGCGGCGGCACCGCAGGACCCATGGCGGCGATCAAGGCCAAAGAACGCAACCGCGACCTGCGGGTGTTGCTGATCGACAAGGCCAACGTCAAGCGCAGCGGCGCGATCAGCATGGGCATGGACGGCCTGAACAACGCGATCATCCCGGGCCACTCCACACCCGAGCAGTACACCAAGGAAATCACCATCGCCAACGACGGCATCGTCAATCAGGCCGCGGTGTACGCCTATGCCACCCACAGTTTCGAAACCATCGAGCAACTGGACCGCTGGGGCGTGAAGTTCGAGAAGGACGAGACCGGCGACTACGCGGTGAAAAAGGTCCATCACATGGGCGCCTATGTGCTGCCGATGCCTGAAGGTCACGACATCAAGAAAGTCCTGTACCGCCAGCTGAAGCGGGCGCGGGTGAGCATCACCAATCGACTGGTCTGCACCCGTTTGCTGACGGACGAGGAGGGCGCGGTCAACGGCGTGATGGGCTTCGATTGCCGCAGCGCCGATTTCCATGTGATCAAGGCCAAGGCGGTGATTCTCGCGTGCGGCGCCGCCGGACGTCTGGGGCTGCCGTCCTCGGGTTACCTGATGGGCACCTACGAAAACCCGACCAACGCCGGCGACGGTTACGCCATGGCCTATCACGCAGGCGCTGAGCTGGCGAACCTGGAATGCTTCCAGATCAACCCGCTGATCAAGGATTACAACGGCCCGGCCTGCGCCTACGTGACCGGGCCCCTCGGTGGCTACACCGCCAACAACAAGGGCGAGCGCTTCATCGAGTGCGACTACTGGAGCGGCCAGATGATGTGGGAGTTCCACCAGGAGCTGGAAAGCGGCAACGGCCCGGTGTTTCTCAAGCTCGATCACCTGGCCGAGGAAACCATCCAGAACATCGAGGAGATCCTGCACAGCAACGAACGTCCGAGCCGCGGCCAGTTCCACGCCAATCGCGGCACCGACTACCGCACGCAGATGGTCGAGATGCACATCTCCGAAATCGGTTTTTGCAGCGGGCATTCGGCGTCCGGGGTGTGGGTCAACGAGAAGGCCGAGACCTCGGTCAAGGGCTTGTACTCGGCCGGTGACATGGCGGCGGTGCCGCACAATTACATGCTTGGCGCATTCACCTACGGCTGGTTTGCCGGAAACAACGCGGCGGATTTTGTGGCCGAGCGCGAATTTACTGCGCTGAACGTCGAGCAGATCGAAGCGGAAAAGCAGCGGGTATACGCGCCGCTGGATCGCGAACACGGCCTGCCGCCGGCACAGGTCGAGTACAAGCTGCGCCGCTTCGTGAACGATTACCTGCAACCGCCGAAGGTGACGAAGAAGATGCAGATCGGCCTGCAGCGCTTCAGCGACATCCAGCGTGATCTGGATCAGATCAAGGCCCACAACGCCCACGAACTGATGCGGGCCATGGAAGTCAGCATGATCCGCGACTGCGCGGAAATGGCCGCCCGGGCTTCGCTGTTCCGTGCCGAAAGTCGCTGGGGGCTGTACCACTATCGGGTCGATCACCCACAACGCAACGACGGCGACTGGTTCTGCCATTGCCATCTGAAGAAAGACGAAAACGGCGTGATGAGCAGCTTCAAGAAAGCCGTCGAGCCCTACATCATCCCGCTGGATGCCGAAGAAATGCAGGCCTACGACAGGCTGCGCGTCGGCGCCTTTGCGGCCTGAGCCTGACCCACGAGGAGACCGCGAAATGGCCTATCAACCCCAGGAAATCTTCTTCCGTTCCAACGCACCGGTCACAGTCGACGAAGACCTCTGCATCGCCCACAAAGGCTGCACCGTGTGCGTCGACGTCTGCCCCATGGACCTGCTGGCCATCAACCCGGCCACCCAAAAGGCCTACATGGCGTTCGACGAATGCTGGTACTGCATGCCCTGCGAAAAGGACTGCCCGACGGGGGCTGTGAAAGTGGATATCCCTTACTTGTTGCGGTGAAACACAATCCAAATGTGGGAGCGGGCTTGCTCGCGAAGAGGCCGGCACAGCTGGCATCCCATTGACTGACAGTACGCATTCGCGAGCAAGCCCGCTCCCACAGTGGATCGAGGCCAACTGCAAATGTTGTGTACACCCACAAACCCTGTGGGAGCGGGCTTGCCCGCGAAGGGGCCGGCACAGCTGGCATCATGATTGACTGACAGGACGCCATCGCGGGCAAGCCCGCTCCCACAGTTTTGTGGGCAACCAGAAACCGCCATCCGGCCACCCCCGGACGCTTGCTTTACGACACCCCTCGTTTCCCACCGCGCCCTGATCGTGGCGGAGACGAACTTCCTATAAATGATTCGAGGGGATTGACCATGCTCTTACGTGCAACTGTTGCCGGTCTGGTACTGGCTTCATTCATCTTGCCGGCGCAAGCCGAAACCATCCGCATCGCCATCGGCACACAGGACACCACCATCAACTGCGCCGCCGGCGGCCTGTTGATCCGCGAGCTGGGCCTGCTGGACAAATACCTGCCCCACGACGGCCAGTACAAGGACGCCAAATACGAGGTGCAGTGGAAAAACTTCACCAGCGGCGCACCGCTGACCAACGAGATGGTCGCCGGCAAGCTCGACTTCGGCGCCATGGCCGATTTCCCCGGCTCCTTCAACGGCGTGGCGTTCGAAACTGCGGGCAAGCACAGCCTGTTCATCAGCGTGCTGTCGGGCAGCATCAAGGGCAGCGGCAACGGCATCGTGGTGCCGAGCGCGTCGAGCGTGCAGTCATTGTCGGAACTCAAGGGCAAGACCATTTCCGTGCCGTTCGCCTCGACGTCCCATGGCATGTTGCTGCGGGCCGTGGCTGATCAGGGCTGGGATCCGCTCAAGGATGTGAACATCATCGCCCAGGCGCCGGAAGTCGCCGGATCCGCACTGCAAGCCGGGAAGATCGACGCCCACGCCGACTTCGTTCCCTTCGCCGAGCTGTTCACCAGTCGCGGTTTCGCCCGCAAGATCTTCGACGGCTCTCAGGCCAACACGCCGACCTTCCACGGCGCACTGGTGGATCAGGCCTACGCGAAAAAGTACCTGGAAATCGTCGTCGCTTACCTGCGCGCCAGCATCGAGGCCAACCAGTTGCTTGCCGCCGAGCCGGAGAAATACAGCGAGCTGATCGCCAAGGTCACCGGGGTCGATGCCGAGGTCAACTACCTGTTCCACGGCCCGCTGGGCGTGCAGACCCGTGACCTGAGCTGGAAACCGGAATACCGCCAGGCCGTCGGTACTGCCATCGACACCCTGAAACTGTTGAAGAAAGCCGATCGCGGCCTCGACCTGAACACCTTCATCGACGACCAGTACATCCGCGCCGCGTTCAAGGCGTCGAACCTGGACTACACCGCGCAACTGGCCAACTACGCGCAAACCCCGCTCAAGGCGGTGGATGCCTCGACGGGCAAGGCGATCACCGACTTCAGCCATGTGGCCGAGATCTGGGTGCGCGGCGAGGACAAGGTCCGTCAATACGCCTCGGCGGAATCGGCGTTCAGCGCCCTGGCCGCCCTGAAGCAGGAGGGCAAGAACATCCGCGCGGTGTATGCCCAGGCGAGCGACAGCGGGATCAAGCTGCTGGCCGACCAGGCGTGGTTCGCCAGCGATGCGAAGGGCCGCCTGAGCGCCTTCCTGCTCAAGGGCCAGGCCCAGCAATTCGCCACGGCCCAGGGCGGCAAGGTGTTCGATTTCACCGACGCCACCACCCAGGCAGTCGCCGCCCGCTAATTCCAAACCCCAATCCCTGTAGGAGCGAGCACGCTCGCGATGGTCGTCAACGATGACGCTGGCAGCCTGACACCCCGCGGTGTCCGGTCCACCATCGCGAGCGTGCTCGCTCCTACAGGGGGCCGGGTGAGAGGTATACCGTGATCAGATCATTCAAACGCTGGCTCCCCCGAGCCACCTCACTGCTGCTCTGCCTGCTGTTCTGGCAACTCGCCGCCAGCCACCACTGGAACCTGGGCCTCGTCACCTTCGCCAACGTGCCCACGCCACTGGCCGTGATCGAAGCTGCGCTGGGCCTGGGCGACTCCGGCAAACTCGCCCAGCATCTGGGCAGCAGTCTCGGCCGGGTGTTCGCCGGTTACCTCGCCGCGCTGGTCATCGGCATCGCACTTGGCCTGGCCATCGGCCGTTCGAAATGGGCCGAAGACCTGTTGCTGCCACCGCTCGAAGTGCTGCGCCCGATCCCGGCCGTGGCGTGGATTCCGCTGGCGATCCTGGTGTTTCCCTCGTCGGAACTGTCGATGGTCTTCATCACCTTCACCGGCGCCTTGTTCCCGATCCTGCTCAACACCGTGCACGGCGTCGAAGGCGTCGACCCACGATTGATCGCCTCGGCGAAAAGCCTCGGGGCAGGGCGCCGGGCGATGCTGCTGGAGGTGATCCTGCCGGGTGCCGCGCCGAGCATCATCACCGGTCTGGCCATCGGCATGGGCACCTCCTGGTTCTGCCTGGTGACGGCGGAAATGATCTCCGGCCAGTTCGGCATCGGCTATTACACCTGGGAGTCCTACACCATCCAGAACTACCCCGACATCGTGGTCGGCATGTTGCTGATCGGCGTTTTGGGAATGGGCAGCAGCCTGCTGATCAAACGCCTGGGCGGGCTGTTCACGCCCTGGCACCGACCACGAGGAAAAGCCTGATGAGCAGTTTTCAGCAGCCCGAAGGGCGTATCGATATTCGCGGATTGTCGATCAGCCTGGGCGAGGGCAAAGCCGCGTTCGAAGCCGTGCAGGGCCTGGATTGCCAGATCGAACCGGGCCAGTTCGTGTGCATTCTCGGGCCATCCGGCTGTGGCAAATCCACCTTGCTTGGCGCCCTGGCCGGGCACCTGCAACCGCGCAGCGGCAGCCTCAAGGTCGATTGCGCGCAGGTCGCCGGGCCGTCGCCGCAACGAGGCATGGTGTTCCAGCAACACACGCTGTTTCCCTGGCGCACGGTGCGCGACAACGTCGCCTTCGGCCTGAAAATGCGTGGTATCGGCAAGGCCGAACGGCACCGGGCCGCCGATGAAATCCTTGCGCTGGTGGGGCTCGAGGGCTTTGCCGAGCGCTGGCCGAACCAGCTGTCCGGCGGCATGCAGCAGCGGGTGGAAATCGCCCGGGTGCTGGTCAACCGTCCGCGCCTGTTGCTGATGGACGAGCCGTTCGGCGCCCTCGATGCCTTGACCCGCCTGAACATGCAGGAGCTGTTGCTCGACATCTGGACGCGAATTCGCACCACCGTGGTGTTCGTCACCCATGACATCGACGAGGCGTTGTTCCTCGCCGATCGCCTGCTGGTCATGAGTTCGCGCCCGGGCCGGATCATCGAAGACCTGCGTCTGGATTTCCCAAGGCCGCGCACCACCGAACTGGTGACCAGCCACGAATTCTCCCGCTTGAAACGCCATTGTCTGGAGCTGCTGCATCACCAGGACGGTCGGCAACTGCCGCGCCTGAACCCGCTCGGACTTCCCACAGAAAACAAACTGCCGCGATTTGCCCTATGACCACACTATTCGATGTAACCGACAACGACGACATTCTGACCCTGCAACCGCGCCTGACCGATGAGGATGCCGGCGTGCGCCGCATTGCCCTGATCGAACTGGCCGACCTTGAGGAACCTGACGGCCTGCTGTGGCTGATCGATCGACTGGCCGATGACCCGAGCGAAGAGGTTCGCGCCGAAGCTGCGCGGTTGCTCGAAGCCTGGGAGGACGCGCCGGTGGTCGAGGCCCTGTGCCAGGCCCTGACCGATCCGTTGCCGGCGGTGCAGGCTGCCGCCGCGCAAAGCCTGAGCCTGCTCAAGAGCGCGGAGGCGGGAAGGGTGATCCTGCCGTGGACCGGGCATGCCGACAGCGGCGTGCGCATCGCCGCGTTCCGGGCCTTGCGCGAGTTGCGCCTTGCCGAGGCAGCGCCAGCGGCGTTGCAGGCGTTGAGCGACCGGGACGCCAGCGTTCGGCGCGAGGCGGTGGGCGTGCTGGGCTGGCTCAAACAGCTCGATGCCTTGCCGGCACTGGCGCGCCTGGCCAGCGATGATGCGGACACCGAAGTGCGCCGCGCTGCCACCGGAGCCCTGGGCCTGGCCTCCGATTCGCAGGTGCTGCCGGCTTTGAGTCATGCCTTGCGGGACCAGGCCTGGCAGGTTCGCGAAGAGGCCGCGACCACCCTGGGCAAGGTCGGTCACGCCGACGCCGGCCCCGCCTTGATCGAAGCCCTCGGCGACGACTATTGGCAAGTGCGCCTGCGCGCCACCCGCAGCCTCGGCCGCCTGCGCTACAAAGCCGCCCTCGATCCGCTGATCGAAACCCTCTGCCATCGCATCAGCAACCTGCGCAAGGAGGCCGCGCTGGCGCTTGGGGAATTGAACGATAAAGGCGCCATCGCACCTTTGCAGGCCGCCCAGGACGACGGCGATCCGGAAGTGCGCAAAGCGGTGCGCATCGCATTGAGCCAGCTGCAATGAACCCGCTGGCGATCGGCAATTCCAGCAGCAAACACCAGCTGCGCCTGAGCTGGCCAGATGGCCGCGAGCAAGTGCTGGATCATGCCCAGTTGCGTCGACAATGCCCGTGCTCGCAATGCCGGGCGTTTCGCTTGCGCGGGATGACACCGCTGGTGGATGAGCGGGTTCGGGTGATCGAATTGAATCCGCAGGGGTATGGTGTGCAGCTGGTTTTCAGCGACGGCCACGAACGCGGGATCTATCCCTGGGCCTATCTCGCGGACCTGGGACTTGAGACAACTGAGATCTAATGTGGGAGCGGGCTTGCTCGCGAATGCGGTGCGTCAGCCACCATTGATGT
>NZ_JAIQWX010000198.1 GCF_020164475.1 Pseudomonas sp. REP124
TCAGTCGACATCACTGTTGAATGACACACCGCATTCGCGAGCAAGCCCGCTCCCACAGTGGATTTGGGTACATCCGGGAAATCAGGTCGGCTGTCAGGCCGCCATCGCTGGCAAGCCAGCTCCCACAGGTTTTGTGGTGAACACCAGATCTGTGATCCACACCAAACCACTGTAGGAGCTAGCTTGCTCGCGATGGTGGTCAACGATAACGCTGGCTACCTGATGCCCCGCGGCGCCCCAACCTTCATCGCGAGCAAGCTCGGCTCCTACACGGACCAATCCCGATCAGGCCGGCCGGTAGGCCGCCTCGCTTTTGATTTTGAGGTGCCCCGTCGGAAGGCCGAGTGGAGGTTCTGCGTAGTGGGCAACCCGGCATGGATGCCGGGTTAGCCGCCCCCGGCCATGGATGGCCGATGGCGGCGGGCCCACGGAGCAGGACCGGAGCGAGGGAATGCCGAGCCACAGCGAGGCACCGTACGTCAGGGGATAAAAGCGCTTGGTTACTTGGCGCTTTTCCAAGTAACCCGCTGTAAGAGCGGAACCATAAGTAGCCGTTACCGAAGAAACGGATCTACCCCCAATCCCACCCCCAAAAAACCTCAGGACTTACGCAAAGTCTTCTGCCGAAGAATATAAACCGTCACCAACACCGCACTGGTCAACATGAACCCCCGCGCCCAAGGCATCGGCACCAGATAGCAGGAAAACAGAATACTCACCCACATCAACCCAATGGCATACACCTTGCCCTTGAGCGGAATCCCATTGCCATCCAGATAATCGCGGATCCACGGCCCGAGACGAGGGTGATGCACCAGCCAGTGGTAGAAGCGCGGCGAACTGCGGGCAAAGCAGGCAGCGGCCAGCAACAGGAAAGGGGTGGTGGGCAGTACCGGCAGGAAAATCCCGATCACCCCCAGCACTACGCTCAGCCAGCCGATGGCCAGCAGCACGTAGCGCAACATCAGGGGGCGGTTGCCTATGGGGTTGTCCATAGGCGGGACCTTAGTGGTGACGAGGCTTGAGGATCGCCGGTTTTTCGTCCGGTGCGTTGCACAGCAGGTACAGAGCAGTCAGGGCTTCCGGGATTTGCACGATCATGTCGTCCATCAGGTTGGCGTCGGCGGCAATGTCGGAGAACTCCGGCTGCTCGTCGAACAGACCCGAACCGACCATGATCGGCAGCAGCATTTCGCTGACTTCGTCTTCGGCGGTTTCGAACCAGGCTTCTTCGCGCAGGAACACGCCTTCCATGAAACCGATGCACCAGCCGCGCAGGTCGGAATCGTCGGGGTCTTCGCCCAGGTCCAGGTCGCAAGGCAGTTCGAACTCTTCATCGGAAGCCAGCTGGCGCGCGATGTGAGCCTTGAGGGCCAGCAGGGTGGATTCGATCGCTTCACGCTCGGTGTCGTCGGCGTAATGCGGTTCTTCGGCAAAGAGCGCGTCGATCCACTCACGGTCCGGAACGGTTTCGGAACAGATCGACAGGGCGGTGAGGTAGCCGTGGGCGGCCACGTAGTCCAGAGCCTCGTCATGCAGTTCATCGGCGTCGAGGAAGACTTGCAGGCGGGTAAGTTGCTCAGCGAAGGACATTAAAGGGCTACCTTGGGGAATGTGCGATGCGGGAATTCTAGGCCTTCTTGAGCGCCGGGGCCAGCCGCGCGGCATATTTGCTGCCCCGAGAGCGTAATCCCTGTGGGAGCGCGCCTGCTCGCGATGACGCAGTTACAGTCAACGGCGACGGCGGCTGGTAGTGCGCCATCGCGAGCAGGCTCACTCCCGCAGGTTTTGCATCCAATTGTCTTGCGCATGTCTTCTCAGCGGCACCCTTTGCACAGGAGCGCTCGGGTATACTCGCGCGTTTTGTGATGCCCTGCCGGCTTCACGGCTGGAATGTGAAGCCACATGTAATGCGCACTTACGATTCGACGGTGCAGCGTTGACGGTTCTGAACCAGCCTTGCAGGGATGTTTCGGTGATTTTTGGAGTTTTTATGCTCGAACAGGCTCAACGCGTCCTCAAGGACATCTTCGGCTACGACAGTTTCCGTGGCCGTCAGGGTGCAATCATTGAGCGCGTGGCCAGTGGCGGCGATGCCCTGGTGCTGATGCCTACCGGTGGCGGCAAATCCCTGTGCTTCCAGGTCCCGGCGCTGTTGCGCGAAGGCCTGGCGGTGGTGGTTTCGCCGCTGATTGCCTTGATGGACGATCAGGTCGCCACCCTCGAAGAACTGGGCGTGGCCGCCGCTGCCTTGAACTCCACCCTGAGCGCCGAACAGCAGCGCGACCTCGCGGCCCGCATCCGCCGCGGCGAAGTGAAAATGCTCTACCTCGCCCCGGAACGCCTGGTCCAGCCGCGGATGATGTCCTTCCTGCAGGGCCTGAACATCGCCCTGTTCGCCATCGACGAGGCTCACTGCGTATCGCAATGGGGCCACGACTTCCGCCCGGAATACCTGCAACTGGGTCAACTGGCGGAAATGTTCCCCGATGTGCCGCGCATCGCCCTGACCGCCACCGCCGACAAGCGAACCCGCGAAGAAATCGTCACCCGCCTGCACCTGCAGAACGCCGAGCGTTTCCTGTCGAGCTTCGACCGGCCGAACATTTTTTACCGCATCGTGCCCAAGGAGCAGCCGCGCAAGCAGTTGCTGGCGTTCCTCGCCGAGCGCCGCGGCGATGCCGGCATCGTCTATTGCCTGTCGCGCAAGAAAGTCGAGGAAGTCGCGGCATTTCTCACCGAACAGGGCTTCCCGGCACTGCCTTACCACGCCGGCCTGCCCAACGACATGCGCGCCTACCACCAGAAGCGCTTCCTTAACGAGGAAGGCCTGATCATGGTGGCGACCGTGGCGTTCGGCATGGGCATCGACAAACCCAACGTGCGCTTCGTCGCGCACCTCGACCTGCCAAAATCCCTTGAGGCCTATTACCAGGAAACCGGTCGCGGCGGTCGTGACGGTCTGCCGGCGGATGCCTGGATGGCCTACGGCTTGCAAGACGTGGTGATGCTCAAGCAGATGCTGCAGAACTCCGAAGGTGACGAGCGCCACAAACGTCTGGAGCAGCACAAGCTCGATGCCATGCTCTCGCTGTGTGAAGAGACCCGCTGCCGTCGTCAGGCGCTGCTGGCCTACTTCGACGAGGAAATGCCCGAGCCTTGCGGCCACTGCGACAACTGCGTCGATGGCGTGCAGACCTGGGATGCCACCGAGCCGGCGCGGCAGGCGTTGTCGGCGATCTTCCGCACCGGTCAGCGCTACGGCGTCGGCCATCTGGTGGATGTATTGCTCGGCAAGGACAACGAGAAGGTGCGCAGCTTCGGCCATCAGCACCTTTCGGTCTACGGTGTCGGCAAGGCCCTGGGCGAGAGCGAATGGCGTTCGCTGTTCCGCCAGTTGGTGGCTCGCGGTCTGGCGGACGTTGATCACGAAGGCTACGGCGGTCTGCGGCTGAGCGACACTTGCCGACCGCTGCTCAAGGGCGAAGTGAGCCTGGAACTGCGCCGCGATCTCAAGGCACAGACCACCGCCAAAACCAGCAAGAGCCAGGCCAGCCAACTGGTGCGCGGCGAAGAGCGCGAACAGTGGGAAGCCTTGCGTGCCCTGCGTCGCAAACTCGCCGAAGAACATGGCGTGCCGCCGTACGTCATCTTCCCCGATTCGACCTTGCTGGAAATGCTGCGCAGCCAGCCGACCTCGCTGGCGGAAATGGCCCGGGTCAGCGGCGTCGGCGCCCGCAAACTGGAGCGCTATGGCGAGGCGTTCCTCGAAGTGCTCGGCGGTCAGGTCGAGGCACCGAAGGCAGTGGCCGACCTGCGTCACGAACTCATCACCCTGGCCCGGGCTGGCATGACGCCGCTGCAGATCGCCGGCCAACTGCAGTGCTCGGAAAAGAACGTCTACACCATGCTGGCCGAGGCCATCGGCCAGCAGCAATTGTCGCTGGAGCAGGCGCTGGATCTGCCGGAAGACTTGCTGGGTGAAGTTCAGGATGCGTTTCTGGACGGCGAAGGCGAATTGCCATCGGTTTCGGAGATTTCGGAACTCTTCGCAGGTCGAGTGCCGGAAGGGGTGTTGTACTGCGTCCGAGCCGCCCTTCAGTCGGAATTCGAGATTTAAGCTACTGTTTTTGAACGCGGAATCGCTGATGTAACGATTCAGTACAGAACAGGCCTTGCCACTGCTTCTGGCTCATGCTTAGCTGACTAATAATTAGTAATTCTTTATTTCAGTCTAATCATGAGTGTTTTATGCCGTTAACCGATCAACACCGCTTTGGCATGCAATTGGCCCAGATGTCGCGGGGCTGGCGTGCCGAACTGGATCGTCGTCTCGCGGGCCTTGGTTTGTCCCAGGCTCGCTGGCTGGTGCTGCTGCACCTGGCGCGTTTCGATGAAGCTCCCACCCAACGTGAACTGGCGCAAAGCGTCGGCGTCGAAGGACCGACCCTGGCCCGGTTGCTCGACAGCCTGGAAAGCCAGGGGCTGGTGCAACGCCAGGCGGTTCTTGAAGACCGCCGTGCGAAGAAGATCGTCCTCTGCACCCCGGCCCGTCCCCTGATCGATCAGATCGAAACCATTGCCAATCAATTACGCCACGAATTGTTCGAGGGCGTCGATGAGGCAGATCTGAAAATCTGCATGCGCGTCCACGCACACATTCTGGCCAACCTGGAAAAATCTTGATGCAGTGCCCAACTTCGATTTTTTGAGTTAGTGCGTTGAGCGGACTATAAGAACTACCAGGCAATATCGTGTTCGTACTGGATATGCGAACACGCGCAAGCTGGTTCTTGTTATCTAAGGGATGCTCATGCTCGAAAGTCGGCGGGTTGTTGTACGGTGTTGTGCCAGGTGGATGCTGGCCGGTACCGCTGTCTGTTGGTCGGCGTTGGCGCCGGCGCTGGGTCTGGGTGAAATCACCCTGCATTCGGCGCTGAACCAGCCATTGCGTGCCGACATAGCCCTGGTGGATGTCGGCGGGCTGGAGGAGGGCGAGTTGTCGGTCATGCTGGCGACGGCGGACGAATTCAGCCGCGCGGGTGTCGAGCGGGTTTTTTTCCTCAATGATCTGAAGTTCACGCCTGTGCTGCGGGGCAACCGCAACTGGATTCAGGTCACCTCGAGCAAACCGGTCAATGAACCCTTTCTGAATTTCCTCGTGCAGGTCAATCAACCCAACGGCCGGTTGCTGCGCGAATACACGGTATTGATCGATCCACCGGGTTCCCCGGGGATCGTGCCAGCCACCGAAGAGCTGGTGCCAAGTCGTACCGACTCTGCCTTTCCAAAAGTCCAGCCTGCTGCCGCGCCGAAGCCTGCGTCAGCGCAATCCTTGCCACCACCTGCCGCGGCACCCGTGCCTGATCCGCTTGCCGAGCAATTGGCGGACAGCGTGCTGCAGAATCAGCAGTTGCAGGCCACCATCGATCAACTCAACCAGAAAATTCAGGCTCAGGACGAGCAGATCGCCGCTGAAAGGAAACAGACGGCCGAACTGCAAACCCGGCTGGCGGAGATCAAGCAGGCACCACCTCAGCCCGTGGCGCCCGTTGCGGTGATCTCGGCGCCGGTGGTGGTCGAGGAGCCGGGTATCAATTGGTTGTTGGTGGGCGGCTTGTTGCTGCTGATTGCACTGGGATTGCTGGTTCTATGGAATCGTCGGCGTCAACGGGCCCCGGTAATGCTCGATGTGGCTGCCACACAGCCACCGCGACATGAACCATTGGTCAGCCCCGCGGCAGAAACGCTCAGCCAGGATCCGGCGCTGCAAACGACCCACGTACATCCCGAAGAGACATCCGCCAGCGAAGTACTGGAAGCGGTGGCGGTCTACATGACATACGGTCGCTATGCCGAAGCCATCAGCCTGTTGCGCGAGGCGATCGACAAGGACCCGCAACGCACCGATCTTGCGCTGCAATTGCTGGAGGTACTTGGCAGGCAGGGCGATGTGGCGGCCTATGACGCGCAGGAAGCCAGCCTGCGCAATGCGGGGTTTGACGAGCAATCGCTTCATGACATCCGCTCCCGTCACCCGAAAATCGAGTCAGTCGTGCCGGCTGCCGTTGCTTTACCGGTGGTTGCGCCCCTCGCTCCGATTTCGGAACCAGAACCCGATCCCGAACCTGCACCCGCGGACGAGTACCAGTTGAATCTGGATGAGCTGTCGATGGATACCCAGTGGGACCTGGGGCCGTTGGAGGACGCCCCGGTGTCTGACCTGCATTCGAACGAGCCGCCGCTGCCCGAGCCGGAAATCGAATGGGAAATCGAGCCCGCCTCGCGATCTCTGGACGACAGCTTTCTCGACGAATTCAGGGACAGTCCGTCGCTGGAACTCGAACCGCTGAGCCTGGAACCGACCGATCCCGAGAGTGCCGGCAAACTGGAACAGGCTCAGACCTGCATCGACGACGGCGACCTGGACAGCGCCATCCAACTGCTCAACGAGTTGCTCAAAGAGGCTGATGAACCCATGAAGCAGACGGCTCGCAGCTTGCTGGCTGGTATCCGCTAACACCACGCCCCCTGTAGGAGCGAGCATGCTCGCGATGGTCGTCAACGATAACGCGGGAAACCTGATGCCCCGCGGTGTCCAGTCGTTCATCGCGAGCGTGCTCGCTCCTACAGGGTTCAGCACAGGGTTATGATGGCCGCGCCCTTCGGCCAAGAGACAGACCTTCATGACCGCTCAAAAACCTGAAATCACCATCACCTATTGCACCCAGTGCCAATGGCTGCTGCGCGCCGCCTGGCTCGCACAGGAACTGCTCAGCACCTTTGGCGACGATCTCGGCAAGGTATCCCTGGTGCCAGGCACCGGCGGGGTCTTCCATATTTTCTGTGACGACGTACAGATCTGGGAACGCAAGGCCGACGGTGGTTTCCCGGAAGCCAAGGTACTCAAGCAGCGGGTTCGCGACCGGATCGATCCGGATCGCGATCTCGGTCATAACGACCGAACTAACAATGACGGGGCTTAGTGAGAAGCGGCTTCGACGGCGACAGCTTTCTTGCTTGAGCCGCCGGCAAATCTGCTGGACACCACGATCGCAACGATGATCAACGCGCCGCCCAGCAGCATGCGCAGGGTCGGTTGTTCATTGAACAGCAACCAGGCAATGGTGATGCCATACACCGGCTCCAGTGCGAAGACCACGGCGGCGGTCCGCGCCTTGATCACTGCGAGGCTGGCGACAAACAAGCTGTGGGCCACGCCTGTGCAGAACACCCCGAGCAGGGCGATCCACAACCAGTCCAGGGCGCGCACTTCGCTCAACTGCGGCGCAGCCATCGGCAGCAGGCACAGGGCGACCACCACGTTCTGACACAGCGCCGCCTGCACCGGGGCGATGCGCGCCGAGCTGGCGCGATTGGCCAGCGACAGCAGGGAAAACAGCAGACCGGATGCAATCGCCCAGAGCAGGCCGGTCGTGGCGCCGCTGGCAAGATCGAAGTCTGGCGTCACCAGCACCAGCCCGATACTCACCAACGTCACCAGGACAATTTCATTGGCGCGGATCCGCTCACGGAAAATCAGCCCTTCGAGAATCACGGTGAACGCCGGGAAGCTGGCAAAGCCCAGGGTGGCGATGGCAACCCCTGCAACCTTCACCGCAACGAAGAAACTCACCCAGTGACCAGCCAGCAGCAAACCGCTTAGCAGCAGCCGGCGCCAGTCCACTGCTTCGAGTTTTTGCCAGCGGGTATTGCTGGCGAATCGAGCAAAGAACGCCAGCGCCAGCACCGCGAACGCCGCCCGGCCGAAGACGATGATGGTCGGGGACGCGGCCGCGAGTTTGCCGAACACGCCGGTCAGGCCGAACATCAATGCGCCGATATGCAGGGCGCCCAGGGCGGTACGGGGAGTCATGGCAATCCTTAACGACAAACAAAAATGTATTGGACCGCACTACGAACGGTCGTGTCTGTCGCCGGACTATCGACTTTTGTCGCCAGCCTCGCGCCGCAACGCCCCAGGCGAGGCACCGAACTCGCGCAACACTGCCGCAGAAAACGCGCTTTGGGAGCTGTAACCGACGCGCAAGGCGATTTCGCCAATAGGCAGAGGTGAATCGCGCAGCAATTGCACGGCCTTGTGCAGACGTCGGCTGCGGATGTAATCCATCGGTGTCTGGCCGCATTCGGCAACGAAGCGCGCATGCAGGCGGGCGCTGGAAAGGCCGGCCACCTGGGCCAGGTCGGCGACCTGCAGCGGGTAGGCGGCGTACTGGTCGATGTGCGCATTCAGCGCGGCATAGGGCAGGCGCCGACCGCCAACGCTGTCGGGTCGGGCGTTGTTGAGACTGGCCAGCAGCAGTACGGCACCTTGTTGCGCAATCAGCGGATCAGCGACGTCGCTGTTGGCCAGCCAGTTGACCAACTGGCTCTGCCCGGCGTCCAGCGACAAGCGGCCTGCGGTGTCGAGCAAGCGCCGACTGGCCTCGGCGTGATCGCCCAAAGATTGGCCAAGCCATTGATCGTCGGGCACGTCCAGCACCAGACAGCGGCTGCCATTGGCACTGCCGCAGGCGTGATGGAAACCAGAAGGAATCACCACGAAACTCTGCTGGACCACCTGACTGCCACGCCCGTCCACCTCGAAATCCAGCGCACCCGACAGCCCGAACACCATTTGCGCGTGCTCGTGGCTGTGGACGATCAGGTCTTCGGTGTACTGGCGCAGTGTGAGGATCGGCCTCATCGCGGCTCTCTTGGCAGTTTTGATGAGCAAGCCCGCAGTCTACACCGACGTGGCGGGGCGCGCGTTGTCACAGGACTGACTTGCGCTTGTCATGGGCGATTAATCCGATGGGCGCAAGCTTTGCAAAACATGTCTGAGGGTTGCCCATGACCAGCGCCGAGCTCGCCAAACCCACCCGTAAGCAGCGTGTGCGGACCCTGTGGATTTCCGACGTGCACCTGGGCACGCGCGATTGCCAGGCCGAGCACTTGTCGCAGTTCCTCAAGGGGTATCACGCGGACAAAATCTACCTGGTCGGCGACATCATCGACGGCTGGAAACTGCGCGGCGGCATGTACTGGCCCCAGGCGCACACCAACGTGATCCGCCGTCTGCTGACCATGAGCAAGCGCGGTACCGAAGTGATCTACGTCACCGGCAACCACGACGAATTCCTGCGCCGTTATTCCAAGCTGATCCTGGGCAACATCCAGCTGGTGGACGAGGCGGTGCATGTGACCGCCGATGGCCGGCATCTGCTGGTGATCCACGGCGACCAGTTCGACGTTATTACCCGCTATCACCGGTGGCTGGCGTTTCTCGGCGACTCGGCCTACGAATTCACCCTGACCCTCAACCGCTGGCTCAACCACTGGCGCGCCCGCTATGGCTACGGCTACTGGTCGCTGTCGGCCTACCTCAAGCACAAGGTGAAAACCGCGGTCAGCTTCATCAGCGACTTCGAAGAAGCCATCGCCCATGAATGCGTCAAGCGCGAACTGCACGGCGTGGTTTGCGGGCACATCCACCATGCCGAGATTCGCAAGGTCGGCGGGGTGGATTACCTGAACTGCGGCGATTGGGTGGAGTCGTGCACGGCGCTGATCGAGCATTGGGATGGCACGATCGAGTTGTACCGGTTGGCCGATGCGCAGGCGCGGGAGGCGCAGTTGAAAGCGGTGAAGGTTGCGGAACCGGCATAGACAGATCCGACGTCTTCGCGG
>NZ_JAIQWX010000199.1 GCF_020164475.1 Pseudomonas sp. REP124
ATGTTACTGACTGACCACACCGCCAGACGTTCAAGGCGAATGCGTGGTATCGGTCAAATCATCGACCGCCAGGGCTCCGGTTTCCGACGTTTCCAGCACCACATAAGCACTGCTGCAGAACAGCGAATTGAGGCGCTTCATGTCGGCGATCAACTCAAGATGCAGGGAACTGGTCTCGATACTCTGCACGATCTTACGTTGCAAACGGCTGACATGCGCGTGGGCCAGGCGGCGTTCCTGTGCGCGAAAGCGACGTTTCTCGCGCAGCAGCTGGCGGGCGCTTTCCTTGTCTGCGCTCAAGAACACCGACAGGCCCAGCCGCAGGTTGGCGATCAACTGACTGTTCAATCCCGCCAGCTCTTCCAGACCCACCTCGGAAAACGAGCGGCGCTGAGAGGTTTTCTGCTGCTGGACCTTGCGCAGCATGCGTTCGATCAGGTCGCTGGCCAGTTTCAGGTTGATCGCCAGTTCGATGATCTCGGCCCAGCGCCGGCTGTCCTGATCACTGAGGTCTTCACGGGGCATCTGCGCCAGATACAACTTGATCGCGCTGTAAAGCGACTCGACATCATCGGTCATGCGGCGCATTTCCTGGGTGACGGCAGTCTGATTGCCACGCAGGACATCCGACATCGATTCGAGCATGCTGTCGATCAAGTCGCCGATACGCAGCGTTTCCCGGGCGGCGTTGGCCAGCGCCAGACTCGGTGTATCCAGTGCGGTCAGATCAAGATGCCTGGGTTTGGCCGTGCCATTGACTTGCGGGCGCTCGGGCAGCAGCCAGGCACAGAACCTGGCCATCGGCCCGACGGTGGGCAGCAGAATCAAACAACGCGCCGTGTTGTAGAGCAGGTGGAAGCCGATGACCATTTCCTGCGGGCTGAAGTCGAGGCTGTCGATCCAGTGCACCAACGGGTCGAGCACCGGAATGATCAGTACCAGACCAATCAGCTTGTACAACAGGCTACCGAGCGCCACCTGACGCCCGGCGGCGTTCTGCATGCTGGTGCTGAGGAACGCCAGCACACCGCTGCCGATATTGGCGCCGATCACCAGGCCGAGGGCCACCGGCAGGCCGATCACCTTGGCGCCGGCCAGGGTCGCGGTCAGCAGCACCGCCGCCAGGCTGGAGTAGGAAATCATCGCGAACAGCGCGCCCATCAGGGCATCGAGCAGAATGTCGCCGGTCAGCGAAGCGAAGATCACCTTCACGCCCTTGGCATGGGTGATGGGCGCCGCGGCCTCGACGATCAGTTGCAGCGCCAGAATGATCAGGCCCAAGCCGATAGCGACACGGCCCATCTGGCCCAAGCGGGTCTGCTTGCGCGACAGGAAGAAGATCACTCCGATGAAAATCAGCAACGGCGACAGCCATGACAGGTCGAAGGTCAGCACCCGCGCCATCAGCGCCGTACCGACGTCGGCGCCGAGCATGGTCGACAGGGCAGGGGTCAGCGCCATCAGGCCCTGACCGACGAAGGAGGTGACGAGCATGGCCGTGGCGTTGCTGCTCTGGACCATCGCCGTCACCGCGATCCCCGAGAGAAAGGCCAGCCAGCGTTTGGACATGTTGCGGCCAATGACATGGCGCAGATTGGAGCCGTAGACCCGCAGGATGCCGGTACGGACGATGTGCGTGCCCCAGATCAGCAAGGCCACGGCTGAAAGCAAATTGAGCAGGGTGAGCATAAAGGCCCCCTGTGGTGGTAGCGCCCCAAAGGAGCAAGTTGACGGTACCGCGAGGTTCTACGTGTTGTACTTAAGCTGTAGTTGGCTAACGGTCTGGGCGCCAGCATCGCATAGCTAAAGAAGTGATTGAAACAAAAGTGTCATGAAAACAGCTTCATGCAGACAAGCAAAAGGGGCCCGAAGGCCCCTCGCTCTGTTCTTCCTGTAGGAGCCGAGCTTGCTCGCGATGGACTCAAGAACGCCGCGGGGCATCAGGTGCCCAGCGTCATCGTTGACGACCATCGCGAGCAAGCTCGGCTCCTACAAGGGAGGGCCGGTTACTGCCCCGGAATATCCTTGCGCAGTTTCACCGGATCCTGCTGCTGTTTCTTGCGGGCGATCGCGGTGCGCATCTTGATGTTGATCGCTTCCACCGCCAGCGAGAACGCCATGGCGAAGTAGACGTAGCCCTTCGGCACGTGAACGTCGAAGGATTCGGCAATCAGCACCGTACCCACGATCAGCAGGAACGCCAGCGCCAGCATCTTCAGCGACGGGTGCTTGTCGATGAACTCGCTGATGGTGCCCGAAGCCAGCATCATCACCAGTACCGCCACGACAATCGCCGCGACCATGACCGGTACATGGGAAACCATGCCGACGGCAGTGATCACCGAGTCCAGGGAGAACACGATGTCGATGATCGCGATCTGCACGATGGTGTAGAGGAAGTTGCCGCCCTTGCCGCTCGGCTCCTCGTTGGACTCATCCTCGCCTTCCAGCGCGTGGTACATCTCCTGGGAGCTTTTCCACAGCAGGAACAGGCCACCGAAGAACAGGATCAGGTCACGCCCGGAAATGCCCTGGCCGAATACTTCGAACAGGTCGGCGGTCAGGCGCATGACCCAGGTGATCGACAGCAGCAACAGAATCCGCGTAATCATGGCCAGCGCCAGACCGAAGATTCGGGTGCGCGCCTGCATGTGCTTGGGCATGCGGCTGACCAGGATCGAAATCATGATGATGTTATCGATACCCAGAACGATTTCCAGGGCGGTCAGGGTAAAGAAGGCAACCCAGATTTCAGGGTTGGTCAGCCATTCCATGTGTATTCCTTTGAGCGTGTGTTAAACCACAAAGGGTCCGGGCTTCAGACAGCGAAGCCGGGACCCTTTATGGCGAGTCTTGGGCTTATAGAGTGCTGAACAGCGGAAAAATCCCCATCAGCAGTGCTGCAACCAGTATGCACATGCACACCAGCACTGCCCACTTGAGGGTGAAGCGCTGGTGGTCACCGAAGTCGATACCGGCCAGGGCCACCAACAGATAAGTCGATGGTACCAGCGGGCTCAACAAGTGGACGGGTTGACCGACGATCGAGGCACGTGCCATTTCCACCGCGGTTATACCGTAGTGGCTGGCGGCTTCGGCAAGTACCGGCAACACGCCATAATAAAACGCATCATTCGACATGAAGAAGGTGAACGGCATGCTCACCAGCGCCGTGATCACCGCCAGATACGGGCCGAGGAAGTCCGGAATCACTGCCAGCAGGCTTTTCGACATCGCGTCGACCATCCCGGTGCCGGTGAGGATACCGGTGAAGATACCGGCGGCAAAGATCAGCCCGACCACTGCCAGCACGCTGCCGGCGTGAGCCGCGACGCGGTCCTTCTGGGCTTGCAGGCATGGGTAGTTGACGATCATCGCGATACTGAAGGCCACCATGAACAGCACCGGCAGCGGCAACAGGCCGGCGATCAGGGTGCACATCAGGCCCAGGGTCAGGGCGCCGTTGAACCAGATCAGTTTCGGGCGGCGAGCATCCGGAAATTGCGAAACGGTGATTTCGCTGTGATCGATTTCATCGCCCACCAGGTGCAGTTCACCCAGACGAGCACGTTCACGTTTGCCGTAGAAATAGGCGATAGCCAGGATCGCTACAACGCCGGCAGCCATTGCCGGAATCATCGGCACGAAGATCGCCGAAGGGTCCACGTGCAGCGCACTGGCGGCGCGGGCGGTCGGGCCACCCCACGGGGTCATGTTCATCACACCGCCGGCGAGGATGATCAGGCCGGCCATGATCCGCGGGCTCATGCCGATGCGGCTGTAGAGCGGCAACATGGCGGCGACGCAGATCATGTAAGTGGTGGCACCGTCACCGTCCAGGGACACGACCAGGGCCAGTACGGCAGTACCGACCGACACTTTCAGCGGGTCGCCCTTGACCATCTTGAGGATCTTGCGCACGGCCGGGTCGAACAGGCCGGAGTCGATCATCAGGGCAAAGTACAGGATGGCGAACATCAGCATCACGCCGGTCGGCGCGAGTTTGGTGATGCCTTCGAGCATCATCGGTCCGATTTTCGGGCCGAAACCACCGAACAGGGCGAAGACGATCGGGATGATGATCAGAGCGATCAGCGCGGAGAGGCGCTTGGTCATGATCAGGAACATGAAGGTGATGACCATGGCGAAGCCAAGGAAAGTCAGCATGGGAATACTCCAGGCGTAGCGCAGCTAGGGAATGGGCGGACCGGGTCGGATCAGCGCAAAACGGGAAGCACGAGGCGTACGGGTGGAGTTGTGGCGAAGCGGCGGGTAAAGGACATCAGGATCACCATTGTTGTTGTTAAATGGACCTGGCGAGCATCGATACACTCGCATTTGGCCAACCGGTCTATTGCCGGCAGTGAGGCGATCCTAATCGCGCAAGCTTTCAGCCAGCTTTCGCCAATGAAAGGCATGACCGGAAGTACGACCGATCGTCGGACGGGGTTTTGAGCCCATACTTGTGGCGAGGGGGCTTGCCCCCGTTGGGCTGCGCAGCAGTCCCATCTTTTGGGGCCGATTCGCGACCCAACGGGGGCAAGCCCCCTCGCCACAATGCCCTCATCGCTGTTGACTGGCATTTAGGGCTCAGGAGGAAAAGAGATGAAGGCGCTTCACACCGGCGGCTGCCATTGCGGGCAACTGCGCTATCAGTTCAGCGGGCCGTTGCAGGATATCGCCCACTGCCATTGCTCGATTTGCCGACGGGTCAGCGGCGGCATCGTCACCACCTGGATCACTATTCCTTCATCGGCCTTTCAATGGCTGACCGGCACACCCTCGCAGTACGACTCTTCAGCCACCTGCGTGCGATATTTCTGCGGCCATTGTGGGGCGCAGCTGGCACTGACCACCCACCTGAGCCCCGATAGCATCGATGTGACCATCGCCACCCTCGACCATCCCGAACAGGCAGCGGCCGAGCGCCACATCTGGACCGACAGCCGCCTGCCGTGGCTGCACCTGGACGAGCATCTGCCGCAGGAACCGGAAGAAACCCTATAGGTTGATCAAAAAATAGACAGGTCCAGCGGGCGAATCGCGCCCATCCAGATCGCGTGATCACGGTGGTCCAGCAGATCGTTCCCCGTGTCAGGGTGCAGGAACACCACCAATCCCTTGCGGTTGAGCGCCAGCCACGGCAGCACCTCGCCAATCAGCTCCGGTCCGAAGGCCAGTTGGCAGCTCCAGTCCGGATGTGGCCCCACCGGGCGTTCGTGCATGCGGCCCATCTTCAACGGGAACAAATGCGCCGCCTGTTCGCACAGCTCGCGCGCCTGATCGATGGTGCCGGCATCGAAATAAACATGGGCGTGATAGCCCTTGATCGCTTGCATCTGAAGCCCTCTGAATCGTTTCGAACCCTCGTTGTTTCCCGCGTGTCACACCTCTATAGGCGACAAACAAGGAGCTCAGCCATGAAAAATGCCGAAACGCCGGTGGTCAAAGTGGTGCTCTATGGTGCCATGAGTAGCCTTGGGAGCGCGCTGATGGCTGAACTGCTGCGGCGCCAGCATGAAGTGATCGCCATCCTCGATGAGCTCAATGCGCTCGCGCCGCGACCCGGGCTGCGCACCAAAACCGGCGATCTGTTCGAAGCCGAACGGGTCAAGCAGAGCGTAGCCGGCAGCTCGGCAGTCGTCTGTCTGCTGGACTCGCCCGGGTTGCCGCTCAACAGCGAATACGTGGAGAAAACCATCGTGCCGGGGCCGGTGGAGCAGGTGCTGGCGTCAGATGCGTTGATCGACGGGATGCAGGCTGCGGGCGTCAGCCGGTTGATTCTGGTCGGGGACTTCGAGGTGCTGGACGATCCGGACACCTTCGATCCCCTGCAACGTCATGCCGCCGAGGAAATCCGTGAGGCTCTGCAAAGCAGCGCATTGCAGTGGACGCTGGTGAATGCGCCGCGAGGCGTGCCTGGATTGACCATCGAGCATTTCAGCCAGATCAGCAGCAGCCTGGAACCGGGGCTGGCCGAGCCACTCGAACGCCTGGCCCGCACCGCCGCTGGCATTGCCGATGAGCTGCGTTTGAATCTGCATATTGGCGAGCATGTGGATTTTGTCGCGACCTCCTGAACGCTGCGATCTTTGATCTTCAAACCGCAATCGAAGGAAGCGTCAAACCGTTGAGCGACTGCGCACTGTCAGCCTGCTCCGCCATCAGCCAATCCACGAACCGCTGTATCAACGCCCCACGCCGCTTACGCTGCGGCAATACCACGTAGTACCCCAGCCGCGAAATCACGGTTTCCTCTATCGGCCGGCACAACAGCCCCTGCGCCAGCAAGTTATCCACAAGGTGCCGCCAGCCGATTGCCACGCCCTGACCACCAATCGCGGCCTGAATCAGCAGGGTGTAGTTATCGAACCGCAACTGCCCCGGAGCGGGAGGCGAGGTGATCCCCAACTCGCGAAACACACCGCTCCAGTCAAACCAGTTGCTGCTGTGCTCACCGCGAAGGTGCAACAGCGGAAATTCCAGCAAGGCCTTGGGCGGCAAGGGCAGGGGACGTTCGTTCAGCAGCTGCGGGCTGCACACCGGGAAGACTTCCTCGCTGAACAACCAATGGCTCTCGCCCTGCTTGAAGCGCCCGTCACCGAACAACACCGCCACATCGATATCAGTGCGCAGCATGTTATGACTGCGCTCGCTGGTCACCAGGCTGACATCGACCTGCGGATTGGCCGCGTGAAACCGGTGCAGGCGCGGCATCAGCCAGTACGCAGCGAACGCGAAATCGGTCGCCACCTGCAGCACTTCGTGTTGATGCTGCGCGCTGATCGCGCTCAATCCAGCGTCGATATTCTGCAAACCGAGCTGAACCTGCTCGAAAAGGATCATCCCGACCTCGGTCAGTTCGATACCGCGATAAATGCGGTCGAACAGGCGGGTGGCCAGTTGTTCTTCCAGACGCTTGATCTGCTGGCTGATCGCCGGCTGCGTGGTCCCCATCTCGACCGCAGCCGCCGTGAAGCTGCGATGACGCGCCGCCGCTTCAAAGGCACGGAGCAAATCCAGAGACAGGTCACCAAGGGCGTCATACATAAGCTGTGCTTATCCTAGTCATTGTCGTGCATGGGCTTTACCGCAAAGCTGGCGCATTTCATTCTCGACCCCAGCACTCTCGCATAAACATCCACTATGGAATGCCGCGATCACATGAAGCGCAAGAACATTCTTTTCATCATGGCCGATCAAATGGCCGCGCCAATGTTGCCTTTCTACGGCCCTTCGCCCATCAAACTGCCTAATTTGAGCCGCCTCGCCGCACAAGGCGTGGTGTTCGACTCCGC
Source organism: Pseudomonas sp. REP124 (assembly GCF_020164475.1). Lineage (GTDB taxonomy): Bacteria > Pseudomonadota > Gammaproteobacteria > Pseudomonadales > Pseudomonadaceae > Aquipseudomonas. Next base: position 7,299 of record NZ_JAIQWX010000199.1, read on the forward strand.
GTATTGCAACAGCCCACTGTGCGCACCGTCGCGATTTACCCTGGTCAGCGGCCAGTTGCCCAGCAAGATCGGCGCCTACGACAACGCTGCGGATTTTCCCGCCGATGTACCGACCTATGCCCATTACCTGCGCCGCCTGGGCTATCGCACTGCACTGTCGGGCAAGATGCACTTCTGCGGCCCGGACCAGTTGCACGGTTACGAAGAGCGCCTGACCAGCGACATTTACCCCGCCGACTACGGTTGGGCGGTGAACTGGGACGAGCCGGACGTGCGTCCGACCTGGTATCACAACATGTCATCCGTACTACAGGCCGGTCCTTGTGTACGTACCAACCAGCTGGATTTCGACGAAGAGGTGGTGTTCAAAGCCCAGCAGTACCTGTTCGACCATGTTCGTGAAGACGGCGATCAGCCGTTCTGCCTGACCGTTTCCATGACTCACCCCCACGATCCTTACACCATTCCCAAGGCGTTCTGGAATCTGTACGACGACGCCGAAATCCCGTTGCCGGAAACCCCGGATCAACACGATCTCGATCCTCACGCCCAGCGTTTGCTCAAGGTCTACGACCTTTGGGACAAACCGCTGCCTGTGGATAAGATTCGCGACGCCCGTCGAGCCTATTTCGGTGCGTGCAGCTATATCGACAGCAACGTCGGCAAACTTCTGGAAACCCTCGAGGAAACCGGGCTGATCGACGACACCATCATCGTTTTCTCCGGCGACCACGGCGACATGCTCGGCGAGCGTGGCCTCTGGTACAAAATGCACTGGTACGAAATGGCTGCGCGGGTGCCCCTGTTGATAAGTGCCCCAGGGCAGTTCGGCGCCGGTCGTGTCAGCGCCTCGGTATCCACCGCCGACCTGCTTCCGACCTTCGTTGAACTGGCGGGTGGCTCGCTGGAACCGGGCCTGCCGCTGGACGGGCGCTCTCTCGTATCGCACCTGCAAGGGCAGGGCGGGCACGACGAGGTGTTTGGCGAGTACATGGCCGAAGGCACCATCAGCCCGTTGATGATGATTCGCCGTGGCCCTTACAAATTTATCTACAGCGAAGATGACCCTTGCCTACTCTTCGATGTGCAAAACGATCCGAAGGAGCTGGAGGAGCTCAGCCAGTCCCCGCAACATCGCCAGCTGTTTGACGAATTTCTCGCCGAAGCACGGGCCAAATGGGACATATCGTCGATTCACCAACAGGTGCTCGCCAGCCAGCGACGCCGGCGTTTCGTTGCCGAGGCGCTGACCCTCGGCAAGCTGAAGAGCTGGGATCACCAGCCGCTGGTGGACGCCAGTCAGCAATACATGCGCAACCATATCGACCTTGATGATCTGGAGCGTAGAGCACGTTATCCACAACCCTGCCAAAACCAATAATGTTAAGGGGAAGTCCATGCAAAGGTTATCCACAGTACTGACGGTCGGGCTTTTTGCCCTGAGCAGTGCGTCGGCGTTTGCCGATCAATGCGAGACGGTGAAAATGGCCGATCCGGGCTGGAGCGACATCGCCGCGACCAACGCCATCACCGGGTTTCTGCTGGACGGCATGGGCTACAAGGCCAAGGTCGACACCCTGGCGGTGCCGATCACCTATGGCGGGCTCAAGGATGGCCAGGTGGATGTGTTCCTGGGTAACTGGATGCCGGCGCAACAGGGCTTCTACGACAAGTTCGTGGCCACGGGCGATGTCACGCAACTGGCCAAGAACCTGGACGGCACCGAATTCACCCTCGCGGTCCCGGACTATGTATGGAACGCGGGTGTGCATAACTTTGCCGACCTGAACAAGTTTGCCGACAAGTTCGACCACAAGATCTACGGCATCGGCTCGGGCGCACCGGCGAACATTTCCCTGCAGGAAATCATCAAGAAGAATGATTTCGACATGGGCCAGTGGAAACTGGTCGAGTCCAGCGAGCAGGCGATGCTGGCCGAAGTCTCCCGCGCCGTGAAGAAACAGAAGTTCGTGACCTTCCTCGGCTGGACCCCGCACCCGATGAACGTGCAGCTCAAAATGCACTACCTCAAAGGCGGCGAGAAATACTTCGGCGACACCGGCACCGTGCACACCCTGACCCGCAAAGGTTATGCACAGGCCTGCCCGAACGTCGGCAAGCTGCTGACCAACCTGAGCTTCACTCAGGAAATGGAGAACAGCATCATGGCCGAGGTGGTGAACAAGAAAGTCAGCAATGCCGATGCGGCCAAGGCCTGGATCAAGGCCAACCCGGCGGTGCTGGACAAGTGGCTTGATGGAGTGAAGACCGTGGATGGCAAGGATGCGTTGCCGGCGGTCAAAGCCAAACTCTGAAGCAGCAAAAAGCATCGCGAGCAGGCTCGCTCCCACAG